>WAON01000028.1 GCA_015521265.1 Desulfurococcales archaeon | reverse complement strand
TAATATAATGGTTTCCCTGTTTCCTATTTCGCTACTTATGGCTTGTATTGAGCCAGGCGTTGGCTCGTATACTGGTATCCATTTACCGTTTACTAGTTTGTATATAGCCCATGGAGGATTTGTTAGCTCGACTGTTCTGCTACCATTATTGATAATAGTGATCTCAACAGTCATTCCGGGATGATAAGTCTTCCTTTCAACTCGTATAACTAGGTGCTCTTCAATATACTGGATCACCGGGTCCACAGGTGGACTAGTAGTCTTACTTGATGAGATCAGCGTGATCGGTTTAGGGGAGAACGAACTACTTGGAAATACTCCACCGCCTCCACTAACGGTAGTCGTGGTTGGAGCCGGAGTATTCGTGCCTCCCTTCTTGGATGTAGATAATAGGTTAAAAACTAATAATCCCCCAACTACGAGTAAAACAATTATTAAGGATACGAGAAGTATCCTCGTAGACACCCCATCTTACCCTCCTCCCAATAATATGGGTGGGGCGCTTCTATGGAATTAATAATGTATTTTTGTGTCAAATACTTTACCTATGACGGAAAGATATGATTCATCGTAGATCCTGTTTAATGTATCCTAATCGTTACGGGTTACTGATATTTGCTATACAATTAAGTTTGTTTCATGAAAGAATTCGTCGATATTCATTCCGCGCTAAGCCTTCAATGTATGCGATCAGTATTGATCGTAGAGTACCAGTAGCACTGCGGGAATCAGAGCATCTTCGATTATTGAGGTATACACGATGGATGGAAATATTTTTCAAAAATTTAAACGCAAAGTTATCTAATTAGATTGATGGCTGTAATGGGGTGCTTGATGAAGGATCAAACCCCCTACCTCGTTTACCTAGATTTCCTCATCACTATAATAGGTGCCTTCGCCATATATTCAACAAACTATATAGCATACACCAACACAGCCCCCATATTCGGAACTATTTACGGATTCATCATTGTTACCCGTGGATTCACACCATTACTTCTTCACAGCGAGCGGCTCTTCAAAACGCTACCATTCATCCACATATCCGCCCTATTCACATCATTTACAATAGCCCTACTCCTAAACAATATCGTGATCTACCTAGCAGGGATATCAGTCTCCGCACTGCTCGGCATATATACTGGAAGCTACATCTACAACCTCGAGGTCAGCTGGTCTAAACGCTTAAAGGACCCCTCGAAATTCTTCTCATTAATCTCTGGTTCCGAAGCCTCTGCTTTCTTCATAGCGCCAATACTCACATATATAACTTCGAACAAGATATTATTCCTAGCCATACTATCAGTCTCTACAATGCTCGGATTCCTACTCCTCCTCTACTTTGCCCGTCTCGGGGGCGTCGTGGTTAAGCCTAGATTCTACACTGGCGAGATATCACTTGTTAAAAAGACCATACCACTCGCCGCTCTAGCAGCTTCCAACTGGTTCCTACAATACCTCTGGATGGGTATGGTTTTTGAGCTTGGAGAGAAGCAGGGATTACCGGGTTTCTACGTGTTTTTAGCAGTTGAGCTTGAAACAGCTATATATATGGTCATCCAATTCATTATCAGCAGGAAAGGGATTAAAAGGTTTGCAAGCCTTAAGACAGCCTCAATATTAATTATTTTATACGCTTTAGTAGTAGGATTATTTTCAACACTCCTTTTAGTAAAGGTGAGCCCAGCCATGTTCTTCCTCATCCTAATAGCCTTATCAGTTTCATCCAGCCCTCTCGAACCACTCATTAATACATTAGTCTCATTAACCGATCAAGCCCCTAAAGTCTCAACTATTATCATAAGCTTCAACTACATAGGAGGAGGGATCGGATATACTCTATCATCAATCCTACTCGGAATATCATAACCAATCACATAAACTCCTATATCATTCTACAAGATACAAGTGAGAATGTTTTCTATTATCTCCAAAACAAATAATTAAGAGATGATGGAAGGGTTAGCCTTTATTTAGAGGAATTTTATTACCGGATTTATGTAAGTACGTTGCTTCTCGTATATCGTCTTTTTAACACTATGGCTACTAATGCTGATAATACGATTGCTATTCCAACGATCATGGTAAGTGTTAGCAGGGATAAGGAAATATCGTTAGAAGCCTTAGTAGTTAATTCTAAAGTTCAAAGTTTCCATGCTATATAATCTAGTAATATTCTCATTTATTTACACTGGTTTTTATTCATGTTTGGGGGTTGAATATTTTTATTTAGATCTTTGTTTTTAGAAACCATATTCCTACTGCGGCTAGTGTAGCAATACTGATTACTAATCCTATAGTTACTTTATCGCTTAGCATATTTTCTCCAGCACCGGTCTCGTTTTGTAGAGATTTTATGCTGCTAGTATATGGCGACACGCCTGGAACGGTGCTATTGCAGAGGACTATGGTGACTTTATTCTTTGACTCGTCTTGACGGCTTCCATGGGCTGTTACCATGGTAGATATAATGTTGTCCCCGACAAGCCATCCCTCATAGGAGTAGATAGTAGTCTCCTCTCCATTATAGGAAATTCCCGTCTCATCATTGTGGAACCTGGACTCTACAGT
>WAON01000027.1 GCA_015521265.1 Desulfurococcales archaeon | reverse complement strand
GGGTTATAGTGGTATATAAGTTTTTCCTATTGAAAATAATTATTAGGAGTTTCTTCATAACTTTTTAAATGAATAATGGGGGTTAGTTTCGGTGACGGGTGTCTCTCCCATTTATAGGTGGCTGAATATACCGCCCTATGAGATTGTTGAGAAAGGATTTAGCCGTGCCCGTATATTAGTGTTCATAGAGGAGATCGCTGATAATTTCCGTATAAGCTATAAGGGGAAGGAAATATATGTCTACGGCTTCGACGATGAAAGAACTTATTATACAAGGATAAAGCTCTGGTTTAAGGTTAAGAAGGTTAAGTACATGGTTAAGAACGGTATACTAACGATCGATGTGAAGGGGCGCAGATTACTGTGTTTCCTGCCTTTCTAAGAAATTACTTCGATATACTTCCTTATGTCTTCAATAACCTCCCCGTATCGGACTTTTAGATAAGCTGCTCTAGATATCCCATAGTTAGGTATTCGTGCATCAAATAATGTTATAACTCTCCCACCATGATTAATCATAAATCCCTCCGCTGGTTCATGTCCTCGAACAATATATTTTGTCTTACTAAGCTCTAGTGCTTTCTGGGTAACAATCGGGCCGTATAACACACCTGCACCACGCATCGACTCAGCTGTCTCAATGCTTGAATCATCAACTGGATCACTCCAAAGAATATCCTCGAGGACAACATCATCAATAACTGGTACCCCGATGCTAAATGCTTCCTCATAAGACTTCTTTTCGAGAACCGTTCTTGGAGGACCACCATGGAGGAATAAGAAATAATCCTTAACCCGGGCAACTACTGGTATCCTCTGAAACAATTTGTAGGCTTCAATAAATACTTGATGAGCATCATCTCCAAACTTATAGTATAATACATCACTAAAATCATGAGGTACCGGGATAAGCATTCGTGGAGGCTCATGATTTCCGCGGAGAACGACGATTTTATCCGGATACATTGTTTTTAATCTTAAAACCGAAGCTAAAACTTCAAGTTGCTGAGGCCCACGATCAACATAGTCGCCGAGAAACACTATCTTTAAGTCCTCATCCATTATCCTATCAAGGATTTTTTCTCCAACTAGGAAATCGATCATAGTTGAATAATCGCCGTGAAGATCGCCGATAGCGTATAGCGTATCATAAGACTCGATTTCAATAGCGCCGGGTGGACGGTATTTTAACCCCTCATAGGATCGTGTTAATACCTCCCCAGCCTGCTTCATAAGCTGAATTAATGATTCAGCAGTACCAATAGATTCTCTAACTAATTCGTTGAATTCTGTAATATTCATTGATGAACCGCCCCGTTTATAGTTTAATCTCGAACTGGAATTTTAAGGTATTAGTTTCTCCATAAAGTATATTTCATAAAAGGAATCATTTACTGGTTGATGAACTATGTTGGGATCATTTACGTTATCCCTGCTACAACGAGCATTAACCCATACTATCGCCGGATCCCTTGATAAAATAAATAATGTATATACCGCTTGGAGTATCCCGATATTATAGAGTAGTTCAATCATACTCCACAACCTAGCTAGATCACTTGATACTAAGTATAGCAAACAGTATTCGCTACTCCACGGTTTTCTAACGAATACGTAGCGTTTACTCATACTTTTCCCAGCAACGTGTCTAGTATAGTGGTAAGTAAACGTGTTCCTCGGTAGATACCTCGAGAAATACTCGCTTAAACTATACAGGTCTAATCTATACTCGGGCGGATTATATAGTACAAATAGAGTCCTCATAATAACTTCGTCAACCTCATCCAGCGAACCAGATAATTTAGGCTTCCAGATCTCCAAGGTGTTATCAGCTGGTGAAATATCTAATACCCTAGTTTCTTCAACAACTCCTTCACTAACAATTTTACAGTAAGGCTTATCTACGGATAGATCCGTGTCTCTTCTCGATAAATAAATATAGAGGTAATATGGTGAAGGAATTGATTGATAATATACAATATCGGGTTTTGAAGCATTTATACATTGATCCGGGCTAATTCGTTGTTCAAGCTTTATATGGCAAAATACTGATGAATCATGGAGGTTTTCCAGCGGTATATACATATATTCCTCTAATAATCCATGGCCTAGGGCTTTTCCTATATATGTTGATAATGTTGAGGGAGCTATCCCGAGTTTATAAGCAATTTCTTTTTTCTTATAGCCTTTATTATAGAGGTAAGCAATCCATTTAATTTTCTCTAGAAAATTAGTTGTAGACAAGACTTAAGTCACTATTCTTGTCAGCTTGTTAATCTTATCAACTAGCTCCGATGAATTAATAGTTACTGCAGCTGTTACTCCCTCTTCATCCTCCTGCACACGCATCCCGATCTCTTCTAGTTTTTCAGCAAGTTTTTCATCGGATCTACCGGTTCTAGTTGATACATGTACTCTGTGATTACCATTCCTATCTAGCCTTATTGTTAAAACTGTTCTTTCATCACCTGAAACAGCGTGAATTAAGTCGAATTCTCTAATACCCCCGGAAAAAAGATCCTTCTCCATTATATGTTTATTCCTAACCTTAAATCCCCTGGAAGACAATACTTTCCTAACCTTATCCAGGAGGGTGTCAGCGGCTACCATTCTCTCTTCACCGCCAAACATGTTTCTGCCGGGTTAGCTCCGCAGCGGCCAAGGTTCTTCATCCAATATATATACTATGCTCCCACATGGGTTTATAATGCTCAGCACGCTCGTGCGTTCTTCACCGGTTAATAATTCCTCGTATTGGGGATATTCATCATTGCAAAAAGCTCACTGGGGAGGGGCTCCGACAAATGCCTTCCAATCACTTCTTCATTGTCGGGAGTAGTCTTCATCGCCCCCGTGTAGATATTTTACTTTTCTCCTCCTAGTATATGTTTTAGTTTTTCCCTAACACGATCGGCAACTGTTTTTCCATCGATCCTTCCTCTAACTTTTGACATTACGGTACCCATTACGATCTTGAATGCTTTTTCCGGCCTACTCTGTATTTTCTCTATGTTTTCATTGATCGCTTTTGCAATTAATTCATCAAGCTTCTCTATCGGGATCGTTGTTAGGCCTAGTTTTTCAGCTGCTCTATCCACTGATACCGACGGTTTTTCTGCGATGTATCTAAGTATTTCCGGTACGGCTTCCTTAGCTATACGGGATTCAGCTAGTAATTTAACGGTTTCCTCGATGTGTTCATCAGATATGTTCTCGATCGGTACTTTCTCCCCTCTAAGCATTTTAAGAGTATTAGTTATTATTGATGCTATTATCGTTGGAGATACTCGATCACCATATTTTACCACGAGTTTTTCGAATAAGTCTAATCTTAAATCATTTAATACTGCTTCAGCAAGAGGCTTGCTAAGACCGTATTCTTCGGTGAATCTTTTAAGCTTTACATCTGGAGGCTCTGGTACAAGCTTATCCGCCTCTTTTAAAAGCTCTCTTGTTATCTCTACTGGTGGAATATCTGTCTCGGGATACATCCTAGCTGATCCGGGCCTAGGCCGCATATACCTAGTAGTTCCATCGGGTTGTGAAGCACGAGTTTCCTCAGGGACTCCGTGTAGCGCCATCCTCGCTCTATCTATAACTGCTTTCAGGGCTTCAACAGCTTTATCCTCATTATCAGCTACTAAGACGATTGCATCTCTCTCCTTATCAGCCCCAAGGTATTCGTATAGTTTTTCAACTTCTTCACTAGTTATCCCGTATCCTGGTAGTTCGTCTGTGTGGAATATTCCTCCTACACCGCCCCAGACCCTTGCATAATCGGCTAGTTCTGTACCAAATCTCCTACCAGGCTGTACTTCTTTACCCAATAGTCCATTAAAGCCCGGTAATACTATGGCGTATACACCGTTACCTTTACGGGTTAAGGCTTTCCTGATTATTCTAGACTTAGTGTTTTTGAATACTTCTGAGACGTTCCGTATCTCCCCCGTTATCTCTTCTATTCTCACACCTCTACGCTTCAGCTCATCCCTGATCTCTAGGAGTTTTAGCTGTCGTAGAGCCTCATACTCTACTACTTTAGGTATTAGGTAGAGATGCTGTACTCCCTTGATCTCTGTTTTAGCGCCGCCAATAATGGAAACGTTGAGGTCTTGCCTAATAGTTCCAAGCCCTCTCTTAGCCTTACCAGTAAGTCTCACCAGCTGCCCAATCTTGAATGCTACTCGCTCAGCTTGTTCGGGTGAGTGTATGTCCGGCGCGGTAGCGATCTCTACTAAGGGTATTCCTAAACGATCGAGCTTATAGTTTACTCTTAACTTGTCCTCTCCCAGCTTCCTAGCTGCATCCTCCTCTAAACAGAGCGTCTGGATCCCTATCCTCCTATCCCCATCCATGATGTAGCCGTCTAATGCTATGATCGATGTCCTCTGGAAACCAGTAGTATTACTTCCATCGATAACTATCTTCCTCATGACATGTACTTCTTCAACGATCCACATGTTCAATGCTTTAGCAATGGCTAATGCAATGGTTAGTGCTTCCCTATTCAACTCATGCGGGGGTTCTTCATCAGCTTCTACGAGGCATGAAGCCGTTCTAGGCGCGTGGTAATGGTACCTCTTCCTCTTCTTCCACTCAAGGACGGCTGCTGGGTCTACTTCGCCGAGCTCGCTACGTGCTGGTCTTAGTTCTCTCTCGAAGACATCTTCCTCTACGTTTTCTACGAGGTTTGTGGGGCAGTGACAGAATAGCTTATGTTTTGTATCGAGCTGTACGTGTATCTCTAAACCAACTTTTAAACCAATAGATTCATAGTCCATCTTCAATGCGGCCACCTCGGGTACAGGTTTATCGTGATCCTTGGATTGATCTCGCCCGCGATATTTGTTGTCATCAGCTTTTTCACTTCAACGAGATCTCTTGTTTTAGAACCTAGTATCCATGAGAGCTTAACATAGGCTGTTTCCGGCAGCATATCTGAGCCGGGGATAATGCCTGCTTCAAGTAATCGGCGGCCAGTACTGTAAACGTATAGGTCTGTTCTTCCAAACAAGCATTGACTAGTCATTACGACGGGTACTCCTTCTTCAACCGCTCTTTTAACACTATTTACTGCATCATTTGTTATATGGCCTAGACCGGAGCCTTCAATGATTATTCCATGGTATCCCTTATCGACTAGGAGATCAATTATTTCCGGCTGGAATCCTGGATAAACTTTAATCATTACTACTTTGTCGTCAAACTTGTTCTCGATGACTGGTTCTTTATTCTTATCCCTGACTTCGTATATTTTATTTCTGACCTCGATCACTCCTTTATCAGGGTAGATCTTTGCTAATGGGAGATCATTTATTGATTGAAATGCATCCCTCCTACTAGTATGCATTTTGCGAACCTTAACGCCTCGGT
>WAON01000026.1 GCA_015521265.1 Desulfurococcales archaeon | reverse complement strand
TGATTGGAAGGATATAATACAAAGATACAGTTTAATATAACCCCTAAACAAGAATACAATAATAACGCTAAGAGAATAACCGGTTTCGAGGAATGAAATTATGAGTGAAAAAGAAGTAAAAGAAGAAACTAAACAAGAACAGACAAGCCAGGAGGAGCAGCCGAAAATTGATATAAAGAAACTAGTATCAATTGTTCCACCAGCATCAGAGTTAAAGAAGAAGACTAAAGTCTTGAAAGAGAAGAGAATTAGGATAAAATTCGATGAATCACTACCTGAAGGAGCTTCAAGAGTTCCAAAAGAACTGGCTAAGCTGTTGGGTATAGAAGAAGGGGATAAGATAGAAATAGTTGTAGCTGGTAGGAAGAAATTCATATTTACAGTGCAGATAGTTGAAGAGCCTGGAGTAAACTTTGTATACGTTTATCCCGAAGAGCTTAGGGAGAAGGGTGTAGCTGATAATAGTATTGCTACAATAAGAAGGCACTCCGGGTAATACTATGCACCTAGACGAATACAGTATGTTAGCTCTGCTTAGAGACTTAGTTGATGAATACGATAAAACAATTTCTCGTGCAAAAGTATTAGCTGGAAGAGTATCAAGACTCAATACTAAAAGTCTACATATATTTCTAAACAATATAGCCGTACTACTAGATAAGACGAATAAGGCTCTTCAAGGCTACGAGGCAGTAATTAACAATAACAATATGGACGATACATCGAGGAAATACCTGCAAACCTACTACTCCTATCTGCACCTAGTAAGCATACCATATACTAGGGATCTACTGGTAGACATAAGGGATAAGCTAATTAGGGATAATCGAATAGAGGACGCTAGTAAAGTAGAAAAGATCATAGTTGAAACCGAAAACTTACTCAATACAAAGAAGTACCAGGTTTAACACTCTATAATTTCCTCTAAAACACCCCATACATACCTAGGTGCAATCCTCGAAATAACCACTTTACCCAAACAACTACTAATCCTGCCGAAATTATTTTTAGTATTTTCAACGAAAACGACAGGGCCATGACGTAGAGGGTATCCATAGATCTTCCCATTATTTTCAACGAGATATACGAGGAGGTCCCTGCCTAGAAGTTTCCTCTTAGACTCCATGTTTACCCTTGTGACTAGTTTTTTAAGCTTAGAAATAAAGTGTTCGTAGCCAGTAGTTCTAGGCTTTAAGTATTGAAAAGCAGTATGTGGTAATGGAGTAAATTTATAGAGAGTAATCTTCTCAACACCTAGTCGTCGGAGCTTTCTTACTGCAGATATTGTTTTAAGATAAGTTTTTTCACGCATAAAGGGAAGACCATACATTAAGTAAACGTAAGGCCTAAGGCCATTCTCTTTTAAAAGCTTAACAGCTCTGTAAACGTGTTCAGGACCTATAGGTTTTCCGATCAACTTGTTAAACTCGAAATCTCCGGTTTCCATGCCTATATGTATCGTTGTACCCTTCAAATACTTACCCAGAACCCTCGCTATATCCTCGTTTACAAGGCAAGCCTTTATGTTTTCAATTGATACAATAACTTTTCCCTTATGAACCATTTCATGTTCAAAGATACCATTTAGTAATTCCTCTATTTTTTCAATATTAGGAGGTGGATTACATGGATCGGTGAGCGGTTTTGGGTATACTAGTTCTTCCCGCATGTAATCTAAGAAGTCCGGCCCGCTCAATACGATCCTTCTGGCCCCGTGCTCGATTAAGCCATGAATTTCTTCCACAATGCTTTTAGGTGAGCGGCTCCTAGGTGATCCAAACTGGTATGGTACACTGCAGAAGCCGCATCCTGGCGGTATGTTCGCGGGGCAGTTTAGGCGTAGTGATAGGTTCTCATGATAGCAGAGCATGCATTTTATACAATTCAAACCCTTGTAACCAGTTATTAATGGTCTATGAAAATTACTACAGCCCCGGACAACTTCAACATAATACCTATAGATCACGTGGTTTGGATAAGATTCATCAATTCTTACCCATGGCTTTACACTCGATAATAACTCCTTATCCGTATGAATATGCCCGCTGGTAACAACAACACTATTGTTTACTTTATAAGCTAGTGCGGGGGCATCTTTTATTTCTTCATAGTTATGTTCTCTTAGTGAATCCACTATTTTCTTATTGCTAAAAATTTTCATAAGCGGGATCTCAGCTTCACCGATCAATACATAGTCTACACCTTCAATCTTTCTAAATATTTCCCTATAACTGAAACTACCCGGGCCCCCAACGATTATCAAGCCCTTGAATCCAAGGGTTTTCCTAGCAAGACGTACTAGTTTAGTAAGGGCGCCCATATCGCTAGTCATAATCGATATCATTAAAATATCGCTACTCAGGATCAATGACGGGTTTTTAATTACTGCCTCATAGGTTTTAAGGAGGACTTCATAGCCCAGACCCTCCAATAATCCAGCTACAACACGGGGGCCGGCTCCGACTACGTCGAAAGTAGAATATCTCCTACCACTAGCTCTGGCTAAAGCATCGATTACTAGCATCCTCAAGGTATCCGACCATAAACAATGATTCTAGGCATCACTGAAAAATTCCCTAGTATCCCTTAAATATCACTATTACCAATTCATTATGAACAAGGGGAGTGGATATGACTTATAACGAAGATACGCTTGCAGAAATGCATCTGCATGAATACTTATTAACGCTGTTGCGCACGGTTGATGATGCTTTTAAAATATTTGAAGAATCCGTTACATATTTTGATACAAATAAGGTAGATATGGATAGAATATACCAAAAAATACTAGAACCAAAAAGGAGGATTGAGGAAGGGAGAGTACTATTTATGGAGTACTTGATAAGGCTGGGAGAAGGATTAACTAATTCAGCACAGTACGCATCAATAGCCCTAGGTTTAGAGAAAATAGTTCAACACTTGGAAGGAGCAGTATACCGGCTAGCATTACTTAAAAAGAAAGGATTTATCGTGGATGGAGATATACAGGGTAAGCTCATCGAGCAAGTCTCAACACTAAAACAAATGTATAAGTCTCTAAGCGATGGACTCGAGAAGCTTAAAAGCGACCCCCGTAAAACCCTTGTAAGAGTTGACGAGATAAATAAGCTCGAAAATAAGGGTGATGAAAACTACCGCGAACTAACCTTTACAATATACACGAACCTAGCAGATCAGATCATCCCGTTAATGGTGTTTAAAGATATAGCAGACTTCATCGAGGAAGCATGCGATATAATAAAAAGTGTTGGTGAAGAACTACGATACCTAGCACTATACAGGATAATGATAAGCTGAAGCAGTGTATTGGAGTATTATTATATAATAGGGTTATAATACCCGATCCAGCCTGTGCAAATGAAACATACTGGAACGGATACTATGGTACCTTCCTAGGCGTCCAAAAACCTAAAGAGAAAAACATCCAGGCACCACTCGAGCTATCATTAATTGAAGCACTATATCTCCTCGAAAAGAATAGGCTAATAGTAATGCATGGCTCTCGTAAAGTTACTGCTGAAGAATTAATGAGTAGAGCCGAGAAACTCGTTGAAAGATTTCGTGAGCTATACCTAGTATATAAGGATCTAAGGGATAAAGGCTTTGTTTTAAGGAGGGGGTTAAAGTTTGGATGTGATTACCTAGTGTATCGTTATGGTCCTGGAATAGATCATGCACCCTACGGTTTACAAGTATACAGGAGCTATGACTCTTTTGATCCGATTGATATTGTTAGAATGGGAAGGCTACTGCATAGTGTTAGGAAGAAATTGATAATAGCCGTAGTAGATGGTGATACGATAAAATATACATTATACACTTGGTGGAAACCCTAGATCTTCGAATAATCGGGAAATTAATATTAACATCCTTAAAGTATTTCTACTACTGTAATGAATGATAATTTATAATCGATGAATAAATGATTACTGGGTAAATACTAATCGGCGATGAAGGCGATCATCGGTTAAGTATGTCTAGAGGTGTATTCTAACCTTGCAGAAGAGAAGGGACTATGGGCATAGGGGGAGAGGTCGTAGGGAGGATAGAAGTTTTAAGAGGCCCCATTACCAGCCGGGAAGACAGCAACACCGCCCGCTTAGGCCTATGCCTATAGGGGATAAATGCAATCCGCTTTGTCCATTCTTTATATGTACTAAACATGCTAAAGTAGTAATGAATGAATTCTATCGTGGAAGAAGCGTTAAGGTAGTCTATTGTAGATTATTCGGCGGTAAATGCATCGGTGCATCATGTAAATACGCGGCTTGTAAGATTAATGCTATGCTTCCAGACGGCAGGTGTGCTAAGGCTATAAAGTTTGAAAAACCCAGCTATACTGATGAAGAATTAATGAAAGATATTGAAAAACTAGAAGATTATGATATTGAAGACTTCTCTTAAACTAGTCATCGCTACGAATACTCCACCTCTTATACAATTCATTTTCTACGCCTAGGACATCCAAGACTTTACCAATGATAAAGTCAACAAGGTCGTTTATAGATGAAGGCTTACCGTAGAAGCCTGGAGAAGCCGGTAATATTATAGCGCCATTTTTTGATAAACGATACAGATTCTCTAGGTCAATAGTGGATAGGGGGGTTTCACGAAAAACTAGAACAAGTTTACCGTGCAATCTTATAATTGACGTAGCAGTTCTAAGAAGCAGGTTATCCTGAATACCGGAAGAGATCTTAGCGATAGTATTCATGCTTGCAGGTATAATTATCATATCACTATTTGCAAGCCTACTACTACTAGCTAGTGGTGAAACCCAGTCTTTTTCACTATTAATCGAGTCTAACTCGTAACGTGCTAGGAAGGATTCTAGATCATCTATATCCTCCTCATACTTTGCAACTAGCTTAGCTGCTTCCGTATAGATGAGGTGTATTTCGCTATACTTCCCTCTGAGAAGGGGTATTTGCTGTAATAGTCGAAGGGTGTAGCGTATACCGCTGGCGCCGGATACGCCTATTATGAGTTTTCTATTCAAATTGATCAGACCTGCGCGGGCTCATCATACACTCTTAGAAGTCAGCCCTTTCGAGCTTCACCATCTCATAGATAAGTATCAATATAATGGTTTTAAAACTATGCAATAAAGTGTGGTTGAGAAATGACTAGAAGATTTTATTCTCCTAGGGATAGGATGGATGCGTTGACTTATATGTTGAATAATAGGGGGTTCTATGTAGGTAGGCATTCCTATGGTTTCAGAGTCCTGTATAGGGGGAGGATTATTGCGGGCATTCACTTCTACCCGGGTTATCGGGAGGTAGAGCTACGGCTGTATAGAGTGCATCAAGACTTAGCCGAGGAAGCATACCCTGAAATAATATCATGTATTGAGAAATTATTCCCGGAATACAGGGTTAAAACTAAGTGGTTTAATCCGGTGATAAGCCTTGAATAACCCTATAATTGAGAGGTTGTCAACAGGTATACCAGGTATTGATAAGATGCTTTCAGGCGGGATACCGAGAGGGTTCCTAGTAGCAGTTGTAGGAGAACCCGGGACTGGTAAGACTATTTTCTGCCAGCACTTTATAGCGGCAGGCCTTAGTAGGGGAGAGAAAGCAATCTATGTAACAACTGAGGAGAGCCGTGATAGTATTATTAGGCAAGCTGAGATGTTCGGATTCGGCTTCAGAGAAGCGGTTAGGAGAGGCGATCTAATAATTATCGATGCATTAATGGAGGAGAGGGGTGATCCATGGAGCCTCTACGAGTTAACAATTGAGGAATTGATTTCAAAGATTATTGAAGCCAAGAAAACATTAGGTTATGGTCATGCTAGGCTAGTTATTGATTCTATGAGTGCTTTCTGGCTCGATAAACCAGCTATGGCCCGGAAATACAGCTATACCGTTAAGCGTAGACTGTCAAGGTGGAATTTAACAATACTAGCAACAAGCCAATACGCTGTAAC
>WAON01000025.1 GCA_015521265.1 Desulfurococcales archaeon | reverse complement strand
GTTAAGCCTAATGGGAAGGGATCGTTAGATCATTGATTAAGCCCTATTATTGAATTGTAAATGAGAATCTATAATTGTTTAGAAAGTTGTAAGCTGTTAGTATTTTTGAACAGTTGATCACTGATGGCGATTTTATCGTCGAGGTTTTATGTTGCTTTAGCTTTATTACTTGAATTTGTAATGATCTAGTAGCAAGTTGGTATTGCTTATTGCTGTTTTGCTTGTCGGTTTATTGGGGTCTTGGTATTTGTTGTGTTTTTCTGGTTTGTTTTCATGGTTTTATTAATTGGAATGTTTCATCGATCAAGTGATCTGTATATCGAAAAGTTTTTAATGGGTGATAACCTGGTTATGATGAATCTCGTAACCCGGAAATTGAGACTTGTCTCAAAGATCACGCAGCGAAGTGATCATAATATATAAGCTTAACCGTGATCTAACCAAAAATCTGAGACTAGTCTCAAATTTCGTCTTTTATGATAATACCTGGGGGTTTCATTTGGAGGGTTATTGTTTTATAGTTGTGGTGTTGAATATTTTCTAGGGTTGGTATTATGAGTGGTGATCGTCTTATTACTAGGGATAACTTGAAAAGTGCGTTCGGCGGGGAGTCTATGGCTCATATGAGGTACTTGTTGTTTGCAGATATTGCTGAGAAGGAGGGGTTTAAGAATGTTGCCCGCTTGTTCCGTGCTGTAGCTTATGCGGAGCAGATCCATGCGAGGAATCATTTTGAGAAGCTTCGTGGTTTGAAGGAAGGTAGTAAGGTTGTTGCTGAAGCCCCCTTCGGCCCCGGCAGTACTAGTAAGAACTTGGAATTGGCTATTATGGGTGAGGAATTCGAGATTAACGAGATGTATCCTGCTTATATTGAGGTTGCAAAGCTTCAGGGTGATCGAGCCGCTGAGCTCAGCTTTAGGTGGGCTCTTGAAGCTGAGAAGATACATGCGAAGCTGTTTAGGGAGGCTAAGAAATACGTTGATCAGGGTAGGGATTGGCCGTTGGATGGATACATATGGATCTGCCCCGTATGCGGCTTCACTTATATAGGTAGGGAGCCTCCGGAGAAATGCCCGATATGTGGGGCACTGGGCAGGACTTTTAAGAGATTCTAAGGGCTGTAAAACGGGTTACAACTAACTAGTATTTTTTACCATCTTATCCTGGCTTGGGTGGTGTTACTCCTTTCTGGGACTGGTATTTTCCACTGTATGGTTTGTATACTGGGCTGCTTGTCCTAGCGAATATTAGGTGTAGGAATCTCTGTCCCGGGTAGATTTTTATGGGTATGCTTCCGCCTATTAGTTCGATTGTTAGGTTTCCTCGGAATCCTGCGTCTACTATTGTTGGCGGTATGTATAGGCTGTATCTTGCGAAGGTGCTTCTTAGGTTTACGAATCCTATTAGGTCGTGGGGTAGCTCGATCCATTCATGTGTTACTGCTAATACGTGCTCGAGAGGGTTTATAATGAATCCCTTCTCCCGTGTTGTTTTCTCACATTTTAATATTTCATCTATCCTATGATTCCTAGTATCGACTACTACATCGCTCCGCTTCGGGAATCTGCAGAATTCCTCACCGAACCTTAGATCTACCCCATTCTCCCTTATCGTGTCCGGATAGATCGGTTTTATTACTAGGAGATTCTTCTCGAGGTAAACCCTGATATCCCAATCGCTGAGGATCAATCCCCTCCAGCCTCCGAGACACTCCATGGGTCGGTTGATGCATAGTGGAGGCATTTATGGATTCCCTTATTTGGGACTAGTTCTGGACATCGCGTAATAGTGAACTCGCACTTTCCTCCTAATAGGTCTGGTAGGCTGCACGGTGTTTCCCGGACGCGGTTTTCCATGTATACGCATCTTGGACCAGTGTATAGGAATAATTCTGGATGGATCGCTACTAGTCTTCTCCAGATGCTCCATGCTATATATCTTATCTCCCATTGTGCATGGCTGCACATTCTTAGTGGTAGGAAGGATTCTATTAGCTCCCTTGCATTCATTGTTACCAGGATCTTTGTCTTTACAGCTTGTGGTAGTAGGAATCGTGCATCCTCATAACTAATTCCTTTCCCGAGGGCTTCATAGTATGCTGCCGTACTTTTCAATAAATGTATTAGGAAGGCCTTGTCTTTAGTGCGGATTATGCTTGGGGGTGCGATGTAGGCTTCGGATACAATATTTAATAATTCATCATAGCCCGGGCTTGTCTCTAGGTATCTATTGATTAACCTGCTGTATTCTTGATAATCCTCCCTGCCCGGCTTCTTTAACCTGGGAATTACTCCTAGTTTTTCTCCTATTATCTTGATCATTTCTCTTAAGTATTTATCGCTGTATCGCTGGCTTAGCTGCGTATAACTAGCGATCCTGTGCCTTACTAGTTGGTGGCTTGCAACTCTGCTGCAGGTTATGTGGAATGTGTAGACTCCGTGTTCTAGTGGTGATCCATGCCCCCTCCTGATCAGCTCCCTTATCCACTTCCACGTCTTCTCCCCGTTCATCGACTCCATTATTTCGTGGAATTCTTTGGGTGAGAGCGTCTGTTTCCCGGCTGATGCTATTATTCTCGGAGCATCCCGTGTATACTCGATTATTTCGACGCTAGGCTTATACTTCTCTGCAACAACTTGTACTAGAACCATTCCTGCTGATCACCCGAATACCAGTGTTTTACGGACGATCACTTTTTCATAACCCATCATCTTGAATAATTCACCGACATGTTCAAGCTTCTCAGGACCTGGATCGCAGTGTGCCCGGCACCACTCGGTGTTTCTGGGCGTTGTTATTGGTGGGCCTAGTAGTGGCTGGATTAATACGTAGTAGTTGTTGTGTTTCTCGAGTATCTCAGCTACTATTCCAGCGTATTCCCGTATTTCTTCATCTTTTACAGTTTTTGATACTGGTACTCTGAGTTCTAGGGGTATATTATAGTCTGCGACTAGCCTTAGTGATTCCTGGTATAGTTTCCATAGTTTCTCCGCGATGCTCGGCTGGTAGCCGTATAGTCTGTGTGGTGGTATTTTTAGATCGGTTGCTAAGTGGTCTACTAGTCCTTTAGTGATCATTTTCTCCAATGGCTTGTATAGTGTGAAGTTAGTGTTTAAACTAATCCTAACACCAAGCTCTTCCCGAGCCTCCCTGAAGAATTCCGCTAGTGCCTGGTGTTGTACTAGTGGTTCTCCACCAGTTACGTGTAGGTAGTCTATTAGTAGCCTAGCCGATCCAAGCTCATCGAATAATTTTTCAAGGTCTAGAGTGTAGCAGTATCCGGGCTTTTTCTCGGCCAGCCTCCAGTTGTGGCAGAAGGGGCATTTGAGGTTGCATCCGCAGAGCCATAGTGTGAAGGTTACTGATTCATATACGTCGATCATGCTTACGGGTTTCCAGCCGCTACCTATTAGAGCATAGCTCCTTCTACTAGCTAGTTTCTCGGCTAGCTTCTCCATGGCTCGGGCAAGCCTCTCTGATAAATAGGGTTTATCCTATAAAATGTATTGGGTTAGTGGTTACTGGTTAAAGCCTAGGATTTATAGTGTCTGCGGGTCCAGAATTCTTTTCTACGGTATGGGTTCCAGTTCTTTAGTGGGCGGTAGTAGCCTATTATCCTGCTCCATACTTCTACGTCTTCGCTACCGCATACTGGGCATCTGCGGTATAAGCCGGTGAATGTTCTACCGCACTTGTTGCAGTGTGTTATTGCTGGTGTGTAGCTCCAATATACTAGGTCTGTCTGCAGTAGTCTCTTCGTAAGCTTTGCGAGAGCCTCTGGATCGGGTTCTTCGCCTAGGAATATGTGCATCATTACTCCGCCGGTGAATGTTTTTTGAACCCTTGACTCTATCTCGATTCTTTCCGGTAAGTCTATTGATCCATAGTATGGTGCTATACTGGTAGAGTAGATCGGGTTTTCGGGGTCGCTCAGATACTCTCCCAGCTCAGGGTATAGCTTGTAGTCCTTGATCGCTAGCTTCGCAGCCGCTGATTCACCCGGTACTTCCTCGACGTTCCACGGTGTACCGGTCTGCTTCATCCATTCCCTAGCGTGTTTTACCGCGTAGGTTACCATCCTGTTCATCACCTCTGCAGCCCTAAGCCAGTCTCTCCTAGAACCCTCGAACCACAGGCTAGGCTCCTGTAGATAGATCGCTGCAGCCTCCGGTAATCCCAGTATACCGATAGTGTTGAAGTGACTGGCCGGGAACTCTTTCAAGTACTCCTTGATCATACTATACATTCCAGGGTAGCGGCTCATTAGGGCTAGGTATCTTTTACGGAACCAATCCTCACTAAGCTTTACAAGGCCTAGTACTTCATCGAATAATTCCCAGAACCTATCATCATCCCCACGCGCTTCGAGCGCTATTCTCGGGAGATTGACTGTTGTAACATTCACTGAACCAGTAATATCCGGCATAGCCCATAAACCACCGAACCTCTGCTGCTCGATCTTCCTAAGACTCTCCTCCCTCTGCTCCTCGAGATCCTTCTTCAAGCTAAACCCTAAACCCAACCCCTTAGGCTTAGAGCTATAAGCGTATAACAGCTCGTTTTTATCAATATTTATCCTGCAACAGTTATGTGTTATTACTCCATCACTATGGACAAAGTAGTGGGGGCCGTCAACTTCTACATCGATAAATAAACCATCTACTTCTATAATCTCTGCTTTCTTAAGCGCTATCCATACTACCATTCCCTCCCGGTGATGCTTGTACGGCTTCATATAGGGGAAATAAACTACGATGCTGCCATCCTTATTCCTGCGGAGATAGGCTGATATATTGGAGAGTGATGCTAATAATACAATGTCTCTTGCAAGCTTTTCGTTTTTAATGTGCAGCTCCCACACACCATCCCTATAATACCCGTCACTATCTAAGAAGCCTCGTATGAACTCCCTCCTAACCTCTGCAGGACTATTCCATATAAACCATGGAACCCTCTTTTCATCACTAAACGGGCTTACACCGTTATCGTATAGTAGTCTTGCAAGTTTTGCACAGCCGAGCGAGATATAATGTGTATTAGGCCATCTAGGATCATCCCATTCCCTAACCCTGCAACCTAGTTTTTCAGCCATTTTCACAATGAATTCTCTAATCGCTTTTTCAGACTTGTTTATTGAGAACTGTATTCCTGCTAGGTAATAGTTATCCCTAATTTTGTCCGATCTATACTTTTCAACATTGTACCCGTGCCTAATTAGGGTTCCATCGCCATAGTACAATCCCAGGAAGTATGCAAAATCTTTATCGACAATTACTTCTAGTTCACCTTTTAATACAGCAAGCTGATCACTATTTATAACGCTCATAACTACGGGAATTCTAGAGTCCTGTAATCTCTTCCTTGTAACTAGTTTTTCAGCTTTTATCAACATTAGCTTGCCGGTGTCCCTTCTTTTTGTTAATACTGGGTGATCGGGGCTTACTATGAATACTCTTCCATCGATCGTTGTTATTTTAACGGCTTTATTGTACTTCTTGACTAGAATTCTCTTTACCGGTTTCCATTCAATGCTGTTCTTTTCAGGATTATACGATAATACTTCTATTTTCTTTCTAGGCTTATACCATTCAGCTCCATCATCTTCTCGGGCTTCAAGCTCGCCTCTGAATTTCTCGTAGAAGTTCTTTATAGGTTCTATATTGATCTTCCCATCAGCCTTATACACGATATTTTCAGTTTCATAAAGACACATAGCATAGCTAGCGTCGGGGTCTACTACTCTTGTGTTTAGCCAGTAGAAGCTTCCGCGGTGTGCTGCTGTTTTGAATACTGCCTCGTAGATCTCGGGGTCTTTCCAGATCATGTCTGCTGTTGTCATTAGTGTTGGTATTGGGAAGGTGAAGGGTTGACCGTACATGTCTCCATGGTATAATATGTCTATTAGTGCAAGGAAGAAGGTTTTAGCTTCCCGCCTATATTCCCCTAGAGGAGCTATTTTCTTCCCATCATATACCGCATAGTCTCCATCAAGCATCTTCTTCGGAGCATCCAATGTAACAGTAAAGTTTGTGAAAGGCGTATTCCCAGTTATGAATACCGAGCCTTCTCTCATAGCTATAACGGTTTCATTCTCTGTATTCACCGACCAAATTATTCCATCATAATCAACTTTTCTTATTTCCTTAATATAATCGGATCTAGTATTAGTTAGTGTTATAACGTATTGGATCTTTTTGCTTATCCTAGAAGGCGGATTTCTTTTCCTAACCGAGACATTATAACCCGCTATAATTGATAACGCAACTAACGCATCCTTTATATCCGGATCTGTAGTTGATATTCTGATTCTTCTAGCTACCCCATTCTTATACTCAATCCAGCCATCGCCTTTAACATAAGTCTCTATGAATACCCTGGCTTGTCTTCTACTTAATTTATATAGCCATTTAGGCGGTTTTTTCTTAGGACCACCTAATAAATTGAATAGTCTCTTAGATGATGAAGCGCTGAGTACAATTACTTTAGCATTCCCTAGGCCTTTATCGTTTGCAACTCGATATTTCATCTTCATCTTTTCGAGAATAGATATTATTTCATCGAAGTTCTCCGGATGAGCCTCGTCGGATTGTATTATTCTAACCCGGTAGTACTTCCTATTATTCCTCCTATGATATAAGTCAACCGAGCCCTCCGATAAAAACCACGCGACTAGCTTTAGCTCTTCATCACTTATAGGGTAATCCTTCCCCTCATAATATGGATATGCAGTAGTCGGAATAGGTATCGGTGACTTATATTTTAATAGTTCTTCAATTTCATTATATCTTACAGTATTGTGATCATTAAAATCTAGCCATACAACTCTATGCTTCGGAGAAATGAGTTGATCTTGTGTTCTATTTCTTAAATTATACATCTTACCCCTAAATCTACTCACATGTACATGCCTTACTCGTTTAATCTCTATTGTCTTTGACTTAAGATTAAACGTATATATTAGATCGCCTTCCTTTATTTCCTTGTAACCCTTCCATCCATCCGGTGTGAGGATCTTCGTATCTTCCGATAAACACTGCATACCCACTCTTGTGGGATAGTTTAGGTTGAATACTAGTCTTTGTACGTGTTGTTTTACGTGTTTGTAGTCTAGTTTATCCCTTCGTATGAAGGGGCCTGCGTACCATTCTACGCTGCTAAAGGCTTGTGCTCCTGTGAAGTAGTGTTGTAGTGTTGTTAGATAGTTTGCGGCGTGATCTACGAATGTGTCGAAGTGTCTTGCGGGGCGGGAGATTATCGTTGGAGTCTTCAATCCTTTCTCAAGCAGCCTTGCAATACTGTGCCCTGTACAGTATGGTATGTAAAGGCTGTGGGGTAGCTTGTGCACGTAAATATAACCGTTAATATGTGCTCTAAGCACCGGCTCCGGCATTAAGTCTAGGAGTGTCTTCTTCATATACTCCTCTAGGAGGTAGCTGAAGAAACCAGTAGGCCCCATATACCTATTCGCATTCTCATTAACATCTAGACTATTCCAACGAGCATATTCTTCAACAGGATCCTTAACCCTACGATCAACATGAACGAGCTTCTCCAACCCTAACCACACCCCAATAAAACCCTCCCTTGTTAAAAACGGGGAATACTCTGGGGATTTTGGTAGATATGGTTTTCTCGGTAATACCATTTAAATAACGCGGTTATACAC
>WAON01000024.1 GCA_015521265.1 Desulfurococcales archaeon | reverse complement strand
TATCCATTGGTACCTCAAGGTTATAGGCTACTTTAACCCTATTCTCCGGGAGTTTCTCCGCGATCATTCCTGCAAGCATCGAGAGAGCCTGCACATAGATCGCGTATGCGTCTGGAGCATTCTTGTATGGCGAGAAATAACTGTGCACTTGCTCGATGCTTCCAAACTTTGTAGCTATATAATATAGGTGATCGCTGATCGTTAACAGCTTCCATATACGCAGCAGCTCCGGATCACCTAGGGCTTTAACATAAGGCCTTAGATCGACAAGTATCTTGAAAGCATTACGCTGCATATGGTTTCCAAGCCATGCAGACAAGTCTCTCTCGTCCGCCCAGCTAATACTGGACCATGGCGGTACATCTATTACATCTCTCGGAGGATACTTATCAACTACTTCTCTGGGGGTCGAAGTATATAGGTGCTGATACTTCAATATCTCGCTGGGGAGCCATCTTAGAAACTCGTGTATACCTGTCTCCGGCCAGTGGTGCTCGCCGAAGGTTTCATAATCCATCGCTAAAAATACCACGTCTCCCGGAGTTGCTGAGAGCCATGCAGCGTATTTATCCGCTGTTAACGGATACTGATCCCAGCTTCTATCGCTAAACCTATAACCAATATCATCGCTCAACCTGTAATTCCTAGTCAATACTCTTATATCGCTCCCATAAGCCTTGTATACATAATTTGGACTCCTCCAGCCCAGAACCCAGTCGACGCCTTCAGTCAGTACAACTCGATAACCCATTGTCGAGAAAAGCCATGCGATATCATTATTATAGCTAAACTCGGTGTTCTCAATGCTAACTGGTTCATAGCCGAATAACTCCTTTATAAGCTGCCTATGCTCTCTAACTTGCTCTCTCAACTCGGCATAGTCCTTGATAGGCATGAAAGCAGACATGCTGTGATAATAAGTCTGCTCTATGAATTCAACCATACCCGTACCTGCGAGTTCTTGGAATAACTCAATTACCCTGGGAGCCCATCTCTGAGCCTGCTCAATGAATACGCCGCTTATAGAATAGCTTACCTTAAAGGGTTTACCCGTATCCTTATACCTTTTAATGTTTTCGAGGATTATACTGGTTGCTGGAATATAGCATTTAGCAGAAGCCCTCTCCATGACGAGCTTGTTTAGCCCATTATCGAATACAGCCTCTTCTAGATCGCTTGGCTCGAGGCTTCCATGAAGCGCTTTATCTAGTAATTTATTATAGGCGTTCCTATCCAGCCTGTAAGGCTGGTGAACCTCGAACATAAAAACAATATCAGTCACGGCTAATACATCCCTCTAAACCAGTTTTATCTCAGCCCTTACTACTTATACCTGACTTGTCCATAAGCTGGTATAGATGGGTTTAGCAAGCCAATAATTGGTACTGGAATCCATTCAGGCCTATACATTGCTTCATAGAGTATCTCATATAACGCTCTCTCAATGATCCATGGAAGCAAGTATTCATTATATCTCTGGGTTAAATCTTCTCTAGAAATCCCATGAAGGTATTCTTTACCTATAATCGTTGATATGTATGAGAGAGTCATGCTTAAACTATGCCTCATCCTCCACTGCCATGTTGCATCATTCTTCAATAGCCTCCTTGCAACTCCGTGTATCGTCCCGCCTCTAACTTCCCGGTAAGCCATGAATGATAAATACTGGAAGCTTCTAATCATCGATGCTATATCCCTAAACACTGGTTCTTTCATTAACCTCTCCTCGGGGGTTCTCCCGGGTTCTCCTTCAAAATCCGTTATGATGAAATCCTCTCCACCGGGTACATAGATCATTTGTGCTAGATGTAGGTCTTGATGAATCCTAGCCTTTACCTTTTCCCTGTAGAGATCCATGTAGTTTAATGCATATTCCACTACTATCTTCCCCTTCTCCTCGAATAACTGCCTCCAGAAATCTGCCTTATCAAGCTCCCTTTTCCGATCAATCCCTGCAATATTATTATCCATAACCTTGAGTATCTCCTTATACCTCTGATCAAGCCTTTTCATCCATGCTTCTACGTCTCCACTAGTTATCTGCTCAGCCCCGAAGAAGCCTTTATCTCCCGGCTTGTTTAAGAGGTAGTGTAGCTCGCCTATTATTCCTCCGAGCTTGCCTGCAAGCCCGATCCTCATACTACCTTTACCGGTTCTATCCCTGAAATATTCTAGGCATGCTTTCCAGAAAGGGTACCCCCCATCTCCATACCCTTCAACATAGTGTGTTACGAGTGTAATTGTTTTATCCTTAAGCTTATACAGGCGGTGTAGGACTGGTATGTGGTTATACTTCTCTAATGCTAGTTTTTTAAGCATTAAAGGCTCCATTTCAACTATTGGTAGGAGCCGGTAACTCTTAACAACGACGGCATCCTTATTATCGAGTAATAGTTTCGACACTATATTCGTTGTTTCAAGGGATAAAGGAGATGCACTAACCGGTTTACCAATAATAGGCTTTAATTCTTCCCGAGCGACATCTTCATTGTTATCAAGGGCTTCGAGATAATCCGGGTAAAACTCGGCTTCTATCATAATCTTACCATTATAACTAAACAGTCTATCCTCTGGAAGACCGGGGTTTTCATCAACTATTCTTAGTGGAAGGTAAAATATTGTATTATCCGTGGAAAAAATTGTGAATACGTGTCTATCCTTAACACTGACGTATTCGATCCTTATCTCCTTCCTAACATTCCTCCAGGGCCACCATCTAATTTTTGGGAGTTTTTCCTCAATACTTTTAATTATTTCAGCCGGTATATTCAAGGATTCCAGCCGCCATTATCCCCTTAGAACCCTAGTATGGTTAGTGATTAATTGTTCGTTTACTACTTATGCTTAACTATCTTCATGTGGAATTCTAAGTATCTTATTAAGTCTTCAATAGATTTTATCTCCCCCTTCTCCAGCTTCTCAGCGAGGTATTGATCCTTTAAGCCGTTCTTGATCCATTCCAGCAGGTATCCTCTTCGTAAGTGTTCTTCAGCGGCATTCCTATTTATTAATTCATATTTGAGTACTGCGTATAGCTGAGCATAGTTTCTGACTTCAATGGGGACTGGTGAGCCGGTAGAGGGATCTGTGAATACGTAGGGTGTTTCAGATTTATGCTCTAGTTTAAGCTTCTCGAGGAAGCCCCTATACATCCTACCCCTACTTGTTAATACATATATGTTGCCCCCTTTCCTCTCAACTAATCCCTGCTTTTCAAGTATAGTTAGGTATTTTTTAACCGAGGAAGGTGATAGGCCTGTTTCCTTGGAAATATCGTTAACGCTCACTTGATCGTTTTTGAATAAGAGTATTAGCCTATAGAATGCCGGCTTGATCTGCAAACCTCTCTTCACCTATTAATGATTGATTATATGTGTTAGTTTAGATAGGGGATTGGTATTAAAGGTTTCCCATTAAACCCTATACTAGCTGGTTCTTGTATGTATTGGTTGCTAACAGTATATACTTGAATAATTTATAGTGGGGCTATCAATAGTTTCTCAGTATTAATCGTTTTAGAAGCGATTATAAGGAGGGCAATGCTAGCAATTGATAAGACTGCTAAGTGTATTAGGGCTCTACTAACGTATCCGAGGACATATCCCTGTATTACGAGTATGCTGTGTGTGAATGGTATCAAGTATAATGGTATAAGTATCTCGCTGGGAAGCCTTATATAGTCTACGAAGAAGCCTGTGAAGAAGAATACTAGTGCAACAATCGTTACTAGGCTCACAATGTTGGAGGCGCTCCGGATTCCCCGAGTACGGGTTATGAAGGGTAGTGCGATGCTTATCGTTGAAAGTATTGTGAAGAAAGCTGTGATTGAGTGCAGTATTAGAAGTAATGGATCGATTATTACACCGAAGGGGACTCCTGATACAATACTTACGGAAACCATGTATACTACGAGGCCTATAATATCAGCTAGAGCAGTAATTAATCCGAGGAGAGTTGCAGCTACTAGTTTAGCGTATATGATCCTCTGCGGAGTAGTTGGAGACGCCAATAGTAGCTCGATCGTTTTCCTCTCCCTCTCACCGATAATACCATCAATAACATAGCTAGCTGCCGGTGTAACTACGAAGCTGAATGCTAATACTAGTATTCTAGCAAAAGCATTCCTCAATACTATTGCTCTACTAACTGGCTGACCACTAATACCTACTACTTCAGTCCTAGCAGTTACCGGGTTTCTAAGTGCTGGTATTGTAGCGTTTAAGCCTAATAAACGGATAACCGCGTTCAGCTTAGCATCAGAGATATTCCTCGAGAACACGTTTATTATACTATATATTGTCGATTCAGCTCTTACAGCGGCCTGTACACCAGCTCTCCTAAGAACCTTTACTCTCGCAGTATTGTTTAAGCTTGAAGCATTCCTAGAAAACCCCTTGGGAATAATTAAGGCTACATCGATATCCGGGTTTTTCACAATATCGATACTATGACTGATCGTCACATTATATCCAAACTTTTCCAGTATTCTAGTCGTATTACCGGCCAGCCATCTGGACGAAACCGTAATGTTCAACAACTGGTTTCTAGCTGTTGTATTGTCGAGATCGACAACTGCAACGAGTACCGGTTGTTGTTCTACAAGCGCTATACCCATGAATCCTATTAGTGGTAGGCTTATGAGTGGTAGTAGGATGCTTGTAAACAATGTCCTGCGATCCCTATATAAGTCTAAGAGCTCCTTCCAGAGCAGTACTCCTAGATCCCTTGTAAAACTCATGTCTAACCATGCTCCTCAACGGCTTTTACAAAAGCTTCCTCGAGGTTTAACGCGTTATACCGAGCCTTCAACTCGCTGGGGCTTCCCGTAGTTATAATTTTCCCATTGATAATGAAGGATACACGATCACATAGATACTCTACTTCTAACATGTTATGACTGCTGAGGATTACGGAGTGCCCGGTTTTAGACACGTATTCTTTAATAATCCTCCTTACCCTTACCGATGCGTATACGTCTAACCCGCTGGTTGGCTCGTCTAGTATCGCTAGCTGGGGACTCCTCATAAGGACTAGTGCTAGTAGTAGCCTCCTCTTCATACCCTTACTATACTCCCCCGCTTTTTTATCCAGTTTATCCCCCAACCCGCTTATCTCTGCCCCATACTCCACGGTTTCCTCAATGTTTTCTATACCGTACAATCTTGCATAGAATAATAGGTGTTCGCGACCAGTTAGCCTTGGATAGACTTCGGCTTCCTCCGGGAGGTAGCCGATCATTTTCCTAGCTTTTAATGGTTCTTTTACAACGTCTACACCGTTAAGATAGATTGAGCCCCTAGTAGGTTTGATGAGGGTGGCGATCATTCTTAGAGTAGTTGATTTACCAGCGCCGTTCGGACCTATTAATCCATAAATTTCTCCCTGCTTTAGAGTAAAGGATAATCCTTTAACGGCATGAGTTCCGTCATCATAGATCTTGTGAAGATCATTTACTACCAGCATATCTCTTCCGGTCAAGGTTCCTCCGCCGATCAATCCATCATGTTGCTCCGGGTGTTACCATTGTAATACTCCTGTATATACACTAATACATGGCCGATATATACGTGTAGGATTCAACTTATATATTCCCAAAGCCTAGCATATTTGTTGGGGGTAGTCTTCTTGAATAACCTTGTTAAGCTACGCGTCATAGATTTCCTTAATAGTTATGGGGATAAGGGATTTATCGTTTTAAAGACAGCGTTAGATATAGCTACTGATCCAAGCATTGACCACCGTTTAGGAGATTTTAGCTTCAAATTACTTGTTCTAAGGCTTCAGAGCCGTGGTATAAGCTATGATCCTAGGAATATTTTGAGGATTCTCGAGAGAAACTATGGTTTAATCGAGAAATCCTATGATTCCCGGAGGCAGAAGTGGTGGAGATTTATTGATTTAGAAGAAACTAGGAGGGCATTATACGAATACTATTCCGGCGGCTCACTCGAGGAGCCTAGGCTACGACTCCTCCTATTAAAGTATAAGAGCCTAGAACCGAAAAAACTCCTCGACACGTTGAAGAGGCTTAGCTCTAAAGAAATACTTACGAGTGCTGATAAAAGGGTTTTCCGTAGGCTTGTCTTCGATGAAATGGAGAGGATTATTGACATTCTCGAATCAATGATGGAATATGAAGATGTTTTCCAGAATGAGATCAGGGTGCTCAACGAAATACTCGAGTTGGCCGAGATAGTCGCTGGTAAACTAGACACAGACACCGGGAGAAAACATGGGTTAAAAGATTCTACGAGGGAGGCCGAGAAGGGTAAATATTTCAGCCAGGAATTCTTCTAGTATTTTGGAGATAACGATTGCTACCCCAGGAGGTTGCTTCGAAGAAGATTATTCCCCCGCTTAAAGGCTTAGTTATTCATAGGCTTAAGAATTTAGGATACAGCCAGCGGCGGATTGCGGAGATATTTGAGATTTCACAGCCGCAAATACATAAGTATCTCTCAAAGACTATTGATTACTATTACGATCTATTATCGATCATGGGCTTTAATAGGAGGGAGTTAGACGATTATATTGAGCTAATAATACACTTTATTAGTAAAAACGATAAACCACGCCTCGTAATAGTTATGTCGTCAATCGTAGACATGCTTACTAGAGAGTATCTGTGTAGAACAAGGGAACATTTATCAGATTATTGTATATCTGCAAACCTCTTAATCGACCCCTATATTGAAGAGTATAAGTATTTTCTAGCGAGGATTTTAGGGATTAAGGGTTTAGGAAGGCTTATACCCGAAGTCGGTATGAATATAGTATATGCGCCTAGAAAGCCTTCTACAATAATAGATGTTATAGGGCTACCCGGTAGGATTATAAAAGTTAGGGGCAGACCAGTAGCTGTTGGAGAACCCATATATGGTGGTAGTAGGCATTTAGCTAGAGTACTACTCCTAGCAGCAAACAAGCTCGAGAATAGGATAAATACCGCGGCTAATATACGATTCGAAAAAGCACTAATTGATAAGTTGATCAAGAATTATAAAAGCGGAGTCTGCGGTCCACACAGTGAACCCTCGAAATTCTGGATCGAGCTGGATAAGTGTCTATTAAATATTAGAAGAGCTAAAGTAATCATAGATCGCGGTGGACCGGGGCTGGAACCAGTTATTTATATTTTCGAGGAAAGTCTTGGAAGGCTTGAGGAGTTATTGAAGAGTATTGCTGGCGAGTTTTAATGTAT
The DNA here is from genome assembly GCA_015521265.1 of Desulfurococcales archaeon. Lineage (GTDB taxonomy): Archaea > Thermoproteota > Thermoprotei_A > Sulfolobales > Desulfurococcaceae > WAON01. The sequence continues at coordinate 2,499 of WAON01000024.1, read as the reverse complement.
TATTATGTTTGGATTATTAATGATAAACTAGCCATATCACCTATGCCTAGCATAAGCGATATACCAGGTTTGTCAAAAATATTCGATGCCGTAGTTGTTTTAATAGAGCCGCACGAAGCTATTGGGAGTATAGATTACTATATTCAGCAATGGACTAGTATGGGTGTTGAAGTATATTATCTCCCAACGCCAGACTTCCACCCGGTTGAACTCCTAGACCTCTACGATGTTTCGAAGTGGATTGATGAAAGAATCAGGGAGGGTAAACGCGTCCTCATTCACTGTATGGGCGGGGTAGGTAGGAGTGGGCTCGTAGCCGCTGCATACCTTGTCTATATGGGAAAGGAGCTGTATAATGTAGTAGGAGAAGTATCGAGGCGAAGGCCGGGAGTCCTAGCTAATATTGGTCAGAGGGTAATGCTTGAAGACTATTATTACTTCTTAAAGAATACTGATCCAGTGATCCTAGGTAGACTTTTAAATCTTATCAGGAAAGATATGCGTGTTCCATATAAGCATTTATCGAAAACTACACAGTTTACCATCGAGTTAACACAGTATTTAGGATTAGATCTTACACCCCATTTAATATATTCATCATTACTCCACTGCTACAGTATTTCGGATATAGCTAGAATAGCCGATAGACACAGCGATCTTAAAAGCTATATGAATGAAATTGTCAATATCTTATCCGACTATAATGGGGATGCTGAGAGTGTTGAAGGTATACTAGTTAGGCTTACCCATATTCTAGATCTGGGCATGGATGGGAGGATCGTTATCTTAATCCATGATAAAATAGGGCCGGTAAACTATATTACTGCTCTCTGCGAGAGTGCTTGTACCCCACATGTAAGGGAGGCCAGGGGGTATGTGGATAGATTATCCAGGCTTATCGGGGAGAAGATAATTCTAGAACAAGCCCCTTATTATCAATACGTTTAGTTCCTCTAATGATAAGCCTAGTACGGGTAGAAGCAAGATTAAAATCCATCTTTACTTCATATTGTACTCATGGGCTTCATGCAGAGCCAAGTATATATGATTGATAATCCTCTAGCTCAGCATTACCTAGCTATTCTTAGAGATAAAAATACTGGTTCTAGCGTGTTTAGGGAAGTACTAGAAAAGACTGGTTTTATATTGGGGTATGAGGTTAGCAGGGAACTGCCCTGGAAGACCCGGGATGTTGAAACTCCACTAGCTAGGGCAATCGGTTATTTCCCGTCGGGTAAGCTGTTAGTTGTTGGAATACTTGGTGCTAGCTTGCCGTTAGTCTATGGTATTATAAAAGCACTTCCATGGGCTGGGATAGGGCTTATAGCTGCTAAAAGGGTTGAAGCTGGTGATAGTGTTAGGATCACGATTTACTATGAGAGGCTGCCGGTTAGTCTTGCAAGGTATGATCGAATAATACTTGCGGATCCAATGCTTGCAACTGGTAAGACTATTGAGGCATCGATAAGACACTTAAGACAGAGAGGGGCTCGAAGAATAACTGTTGCAAGTGTTATTGCAAGCCGTCCGGGTATAGAGTATCTACTCAGCCATGTATCTGACATTAAGATTTATACAGTCGGCATCGACCCAGTTCTCAACGATGAATTCTTCATTGTCCCAGGATTAGGTGATGCTGGTGATCGTGGGCTCGGGGTAGACTTATTCATCTAATACTAGGCTTCTACCCGGCCGCCCAGTAGCCCGGTTTTCATTATTACCCTGACGTTTTTCCCCAATAGGTTCTTGGCGAGGTATTTAATCTCTTTAACGGCTTCTTTAGGCTTATAAGCGATCTCGCCGGGTAGCTTTTTAGCATTAATTAGTAGAATAACCTGGTCGTTGGATTCAGATATTTCTAGACTTGTGAGTACTAAGCCATAACTCCGCAGTTTTTCAGCTACACCACCGATTAAAAGGCATTTATCCATTCTCCTCTGAAGATTAATCTCTATCAATTTCTTTTTCTTATGTTCTACCTCAACTCCAAGCTTCTCCGGTACATTTAGATCTGTACAGACATGCTTTGCGATGATCGATGATAGTTCGTAGAGTGAAGGCGGCTTACTACTGCGTAGGAGTTTTACGAATACTACTATGTCTCTACGTGTAGGCGTTATTGTTACTTCATCGACCATATAGCCTAGTTTATCCAGCTCGTTTGATAGTTTATATTCTAGGAAGCCTATTGTTTCTCTTAATCCTTTAACTCTTCCAATAGTAGTTGTTTTAAGTGTTAATTCTTCTTCTTTTTCAATTCTCAAAGATTCTTCTGTTTTGATATATGGGCTAGTCTCTCTTCCTCTAGATGTATACTTTTTAATTGTTTCAGCTTTATCTCCGAGGATTTCTTCTGTCAGCCTATATACTTTGACTTTTAATTTATTTCCTTGATTCTTTAATAGTTTCTCCAGTTCATTGAGGCAGTTACTTCCTTCAATAGATTTTAGCTCGTTGATACAGCCAATTATATTCTTATTTATTGACAATATATGGTAG
>WAON01000023.1 GCA_015521265.1 Desulfurococcales archaeon | reverse complement strand
GGTAGAGTAGTAGTAAAGTTCTAAAATCTTTTGTCCAAATAATATATTAGACACCGAAGACATAATATATACAGCCCTGATTCCTACAAACTGGTGTAAATGGTTTTGAACAATAAAAAGTACACTCTTGGCTCTACAGCTCTAGACAAACTCTTAGAACACGCTTTTAACACCCAAAAACCTAGTAATAATCGCTGGACACCACGGTACTGGAAAATCCCTATTAGCACTACTAATAGCTTACAGTAACGCTGTAAGGGGCAGCCGGATACTATACGTTAAGATCGGTAGAAGGCTTGACAGGGAGATATCGACGCTGAGAATGAAGGGCTTCGAAGTCGATAAAATGATAGCTACTGGTAAGATAATGGTTAGCTACAATAAATTCGTTAGGGATAAAAACCTGGCCACAACGATTATGGAGGATATCCTAAACCTCTCTATTCAGCGGAACATAGACATGATCATCATCGACACAGTTAATCCGCTTTACCGCGTTATCTCAGGGGATGAATCATTGCTTATGACTTACTATAATAATTTGCTAACGTTGATCGATGACTATTCAAAATATGTTATACTCCTAGTAGACCTCCCAAGGCATAAGGAGAGCGAAGAATTAGTAGACCTAGCACCTCTAGCCGATGCAGTGATTATTTTGAAAAAGGAAGAAGAGAGGGGGTTTGTAGTCAACAAGTTGAAGATTACTAAGGGAGCCTATCTTCCATATAGTAGTATAGCATACTCGATCAGGCCCAGGCGTGGATTGACTATTTATCCACCAATACTTCTCGAGGAAATACCCCCACTAACCCTTTCCCGAAAATACAGTTTACCATGCAAGCCTATGCAGGAATATATTGGGAAGATATACGGCGGTGAAATGATCTATATAGAATACCCTGTAGGCATGCTACCCTATAGACTCCTAATATATATTCTAGGAATAGTTAAGATGAATAATAGCAAATTACTCGTAATATCCTACTGGTACCCGCCAAGCCAGGTTAGATCAATGTTCTACGACATACTTACAAGATCCGGTATCGAAAAGAATAAGCTTGGATTCATCGATAAAAACATAATCTATCAAGGGTTCAACCCTTCCTCGCTAAGCTTAGATGAGCTATATAGTTTAGAACTAGAACATATAGAAAACATTAATCCGGACATGGTTCTCTTCCTAGGTGTGGATACAAACTATCCCTACCTAGACAAGAAATACATCGATTACCTTAGGAACGAGTTATTGTATTTAAGGAAGAGGGGGATCATAAACTTCCGCCTCGGATCCGAGATAAACAGGGAGTTTACTAGTATTAATGCTTCACTAGCAGACATATACATCCATTATATTTATACCGAAGTTGATGGTAGGTTTAGTAGGAAACTAGTAATTGTTAGGAAGAGTAGGGAGCCGATAATAGTGGATGAACAGGTAAGCGATAAATGCTACACGGCATCCCTAAAAGCAATAAGTGGAGAAGAATGAGTAGTAAACGGGAGAAACTACTAGATGAAACAATAGGATGGTTCCAGGAGAAGGGGGCTGGTTATCGTCGGAGCGGGTGGAGGATAGGATTACTGGAGAAATACGTTAGGGGAGATACCGTAGACCTTGGATCGGGAGCAGGCTATACTTCGCGTAGACTACTAGCCGAAGGCTTGATCAATAGGTTAGTACTAGTAGATTTAGCAGATAAACCGCTGGGGGAAGCTGTACGAGCCAATAACCCTAGAGTCATAGCTGTATGCGGCGATATAAGGGATCAATTATTCAGAGAGGAGAGCTTCGACACAGTACTCCTATATTCAACAATACACAATATACCCGGAAGGGAGTATAGGAGGCTGGTAATTAGGCAAGCCTGCAGATATCTTAGAAGGGGTGGGCACTTAGTAGTCTTGGTATGGGCTCTGCTACAGTTAGGCTTCATCAGAGAATTGATCACCTCACTAATCCGATCACTCCTCTCAAACTGGGAATTTGGAGATATAATAATGCAGGATAAGCACGGTAGGAGGTTCTACCACTTATACAGGATGAAGGAACTACTAAGCGATGCCTCGAGTAGCGGCTGTAGGATTATTGATAGTGGAGCATATTATCCTAGGAGGAAACTCTTTAAACCCTATAAAAACCTCTACGCTGTAGCAGTTAAAGAGTAGGATTCAATTAATAACTGGGAACCCTGATTATTTAAACATGTACCCCTCTCCGCCTCTGGAATTAATGTGGTTGATTAGTTATGGCTAAGAAGATACTGTTGTACTTGTTGAAGAAAACGGATAATGCAGGCTTACTAGTCCCGGGGGAATCCGGCGGTGGATCGACTGTCCTCCTCGACTCCGCCCTGGATGATCAAGTGTATGATAAACTATTATACTTCCTATTCGCCCGAATGGATATCGAGCAGAATAACCCCGTCTTCTTAAACGGCGAGATCGTGGGCTACGCTGTTACACCGATCCCTAGGGGTTCTCCACTAGTATATGCTGAACTGATACCGTCAAGCTGGGAAATGCTCTGGAGCAGATCAATCGAACTACTTGGTAGAAGCGGCTATGAAGAATACCCTTTCCAATGCGTGGAGCTTAAAGTGATCGGCGACCTGATCGGCTGTATACAGCCGGGAAGCAGTAAGCCAGTATTCATAGACAGGGAGGCTTCGAGGAAACAATTGGGAGTAGACCCGTTGGAAGCAGGTACCCCTCGGTTTATAGGTAACATAGTATCACCGCCAAGCCCTTCCGGGCTTTCAGGCATCTACGCCTACACGCCCGAATTAATCCCCTACCTAGCCTACCTATACAAATTAACAGGTTACGGATAGTGATCTCACATGAATCTAAGAGTCTACCCTAGAAGATACAGGATTGGAATCCGGGAACACGTTATACCGGGAATTAGGAATGATATAATAGTTTTACCAATCGTTGAATGCGTTGCACCAATAGCCTACGGATACACTATGGACGGCCTACTCATGAAGTACCATGTAAAACCACGGAGTGGATCAACAGTCAACACCCGTATAAAATTCCTAAGCCACGGCTACGGCTGCACACACATCGGCCCTGAGAGAATACTTGTAGAAACCAGTCTACTACTACTCCTCCAAAACCCTGTATTCGGCGGTATAATAGTATTTGAACTGGGATGCGGAGCTTTTGGTTTCAAGAAGAAGGTAGAATATACGGCTTGGATGAGGCCCGATACACCCATCATATATGTGAGGATACAGCCCCACAGCTACCCATCACTGAAAAGCATAATAACACACTGCAACATAGAGGGGGAGGGTTGTAGTAGTGAAGAATACGAGTATTCTAAGATTAAAGATAGGTATATAGAACTACTATACAAACTACTCGAGAAAACAATGAATAAGCCCCCGATGGAAATGGATCATGTGGAAGTATTAAGAGATCTAAGGATCGGCGTTATCAATGGAGCAAGCAATCCATCAAGCATTATTGCGAATAAGACCGTTGGAGAACTAGCCGGTAAACTAGTCGATGAATACGGACTAGTAGTTGTTGAAGGACAGTTCTCCGAGCTAGTTCCAGACAAGGTTTTACGGCTTGCCCGTGGAGATAAAGGGGTTGAGTCTAAGCTTATCGAGATGTTTAAGCGTAGCCTAACGTTTAAACAAGCCCCTGAGCAGCCGGAGCCTACTCCGGGTAATATTAGGGGCGGTATCGCTACACTAGAGATCAAGCAGGTAATGACGACTCTCCGAGTACCCTTCATCGAGGAAGGGCTTGGAACAGCTGGTTTTAGGATTATAAGCATCGAGGATATGCTACGCAACGGGAGGAGGCTGATCAATGCTATAAATAACAGCAAGTTCAGGGAGGCATCGAGGATCTACGAGGAACACGTAGGGTTAACGAGTTTTAGGAGGGGACTAGTACTTGTTGAATCAGCAGGCTATGACCCGATGACTGGGAACGTACTGGCTATGCATGGTGTACAAGCAATATATTTTACAACAGGGCTTGGAACGCCTTGGGGCTCACTAGTACCAACGATCAAGGTTACAGCCGATCAACACGCTTGGAAGAGATACGGAGGCCCGAATGGGTTCATAGACTACTACATCGACCCATCCAGGAACAAGCATGAAATACACCGGGAGCTGGAGAAGATACTACTCGAAACAATTAATGGTTCAAGGCTTAGACACGAGTACAACCAGGAGCTACTCATACTACAGGGCATGGATGGATCGAGTATTGGATGGGAAACTTATAATTTAACACTACAACAACTCTATATGAGGGCGTAAGTATTGGGTTCAAGCATTATCGAGAGGGATAGATCACTCCTAGACTCAGTAATGATATCATCAATACCGTTAATCACACTGATCAAGGGCCTGGGCCCGGATGCATATAAGCTATCGGTATTGGAGAGGGAGATTAGTGAGGATAGGGTTAAAGTAGAGGTAAGGTATCCGGCAGAACTCGATGGGAAGGTTAGAGAACTACTGGAACCACTAGCTGGGGAAGAGCATAGTATCCGGGAACTCGTCGATAAGAAGCTTATCCCGCAGCGGGAGCTGATCATCCAGGAGAAGCAGGGCAGACACTACGTTATCGATCGTGGAACGGGCTTAATCATATACACACTCCCAAGGCTTAGAATAATTAGTGAACCAACAATTATCATCGAGGTATCAAGATATATTAGTGAAGCAGTAAGCAGGATCGGGGACTACATAGTACATTACACACTGGAGTACCCGGAAAGTCTTGTATCAACAAATTATATAAGATTAATCATACTATCATCGATCAAGGGCTTAACTGCTGAGAAAATAGTTAAACCACTACTAATAGACAGGATAAACTCCACCCTATTCACGGTAACGAGTAGGAAAAACCACCCGGAGTATAACAAGTATATTGGGAAGGGGCTAGTATCCCATGTCCTTGGAAGCATTACTAGGGAGGCATTATCCCGAATACTATTACTCATAGTAACACGTAGATTCGACAATTTATTATATGTTGAAACACCGGTTTTAGCTAAGAAGGACTTATACGTTGAGACAGGACACCTTAAACACTTCAGTACGAGAATGTACAGGGTAACAGGTAGGGACTCCGAGTATATTCTCCGACCGATGAACTGTCCACACCACCTAGTATTAATGAAGACGATACTCAAACACTATCCGCACCCCAGCGATCTACTCCCCCTAGCAACCTACGAGTTCGGAAGGGTTTTCAGGGATGAACCAACCGGGACACTTGAGCCACTGATACGTGTACGGCAGTTTACACAGGATGATATACACGTACTACTACCATATCCAAGGGTTAAGGAGTACCTCGAAGCATTGATCAGCGACACGTTGTTCCTATACAGCCTCCTCGGTATAAGGATGGAGGATTTAGAATTCATAATCTCAGTACACGACCCAAATACTCCGGGTAAATACTTGTTCTCCGACCTAGGCCTGGATACTAGGGCTTTATGGATGCGTATCGAGGAGGAAGTACTCGAACCCGGACTGATCGGTGAAGTTGTTAGGAATATTGTTGAAAAACTGGGCCTGAACGCTAAGCCAAACATACTAGTTGATAAAACAGCAGCATTCTACGGGCCCAAACTAGACTTATTCTACACCGGTGGATCAAGGTATTTGAGGCTGTTCACAGCACAGCTAGACGTATCCCTACCAAGGATCATGGGCCTAGACGAGGATACCGGCGTAAAGGATCTAGTATTAATACACGCCGCACTAGCCGGAAGCCTCGAAAGATTCATCGGAGTACTCCTAGAGAACAAATCCCTGATAAACCCGGTACTAGCACCCATACAGGCACTAATAGTCTTCCACGAAGAACTACTAGACAAACCAGGCGTCGCCGACGTATTTGAAGGCTTGAAGAAGAATGCTAGGAAGAAGGGGCTTAGAATACTAGTAGCGTCAACCGGCCTCAGAAGAATAGGGGTATTAAAGAACCGAGCACTAGTAATGGGTACACCATTCCTAATAGTAATCGGCCCCAGGGAACTAGAATCCCATAGCATACAAGTACAGGATACTGAAACCTCGGAAACAATTACAACAATAAACTATGAAAACCTAGAAGACCTAGCCGATGGGATAATTAATGAACTCGAGAAACTAGTATACGAAGACACTAGAATGAAGCTTTCAAAATACCTCGCTAGAAGCATTAGTATAGAAACATTAAAAATCCCATACACGCCTCCAGAATGGATCATAAACTATAAAGACTAGTATACTAGCAATATAATGTTTGTAGCAAAGCACATATTCAATCCGAATAATCTAAGGACGACTTCAACTGCATAACAATAT
>WAON01000022.1 GCA_015521265.1 Desulfurococcales archaeon | reverse complement strand
ATTGAGGAAAGAGCTCGTTTATTCATAATGCCTCCGAGGTATAGGGGGCTATTGGAATATCTCCGTGGGCTAGGCTACACCTTAATATTATCAACGGGTACGGGAGCCCATGATCTACCCTTAAAGATTCTAGAGTATAATGATGCATCTAAATATTTCCACATGGTGTTCAGTACTCAACTAGTAGGTATTCCGAAGAGTGATCATAGGTTTTACGAGGAGATAATCGATACTCTAGGCGTTGAGCCTAGTATGATTATCCATATTGGGGACTCGTTAGAGGCAGACGTGTACTCGCCGCGTAGAGTGGGTATTAAAACAATTTATTATGGTTGGAGAACTGGGTGTAGAGCCTCCGATCCATCGCCGTGCATTACTGATCTATGGGAGCTAATCGATTACCTGCTATAAGTACCCATCAATACGCCGTAGCCTATAACCTTACCCTCAATTGCTTGGAGGAACTCCTTAACTGAAACCCCCGGTGCAAGCCCGATCTCGGAGTTGAGCGCTAATACTAGGAAGTAGTATCTATGAGTACCATGACCCCTAGGAGGGCATGGGCCATTATAGCCTATTCTGCCGAAGTCGTTACGACCCTGCACACCATACTCTGTTGTTTCCTCCTTCGGGACATTCTCGGGAAGAGCTGATACGTTTTTAGGCATACTATAGATTAGCCAGTGATAGAAAATACCGATCGGCGCATCGGGATCGTACATGATAATGGCTAGCTCAACGGCGTCATTTGGAACATCCTCGATCACTAGTGGAGGAGAGACATCCGGGCCTACGCAGGTATATTTATCCGGGATCCTTTCACCATTACGGAAAGCCGGAGACTTAACACTGATAACCTCTTCAGCATACTCTTTAACAAGGTCTAAGGGTGTAGTAACACTGCTCCTCCTACGAAACAGTATCAACATCTACCACCAAGTATTCATTATATATGGACAATATATTAATGTTAACACAATGATGAAAACAGGGTATGCTACAGGCTTAATACTAGTAGAAACAAATATATTTACTTAATGCAATGAAGAGCGAACCCGTGTCGGAGCCCCCTATTTTTATAGGGGGCTGTGATGAGGGTCGGCGTTACTGAGCATTTAACAGCGTTACTATTTGCATCGGTGCGATGAAATGGTTAAAGCAATAATTATGGCTGGTGGGGAAGGGACAAGGCTTAGACCGTTAACGGTTAACCGGCCGAAGCCTATGGTTTCATTAATGAATAAGCCCCTTATGGAACACGTAGTTGATTTACTGGTTAAGCATGGTATAGGCGAGATAGGCGTTACCCTCCACTATTTGCCGGAGACTATAATGAGGTATTTCGGTGATGGATCAAGTCACGGAGTGAAATTCTATTATAGCATTGAGGATAAACCACTAGGAACGGCTGGAGGAGTTAAGCACCTCTTAGATCAGTATGGCTGGGATGAAACACTAATCATTATTAGCGGCGATGTTTTCACAAACATTGATCTATCCAAGATGCTCAGGTACCACCGCGAGAAAGGCTCGATCTTTACAATGGCTGTGAGGAAAATAGCTGATCCAACGAAGTATGGTATAACCCTTCTAGACGATGATGGACGGATACTTAGATTCCTCGAGAAGCCTAGTTGGAGCGAAGTATTCAGCGACATAATAAACATGGGGATCTACATAGTCGAACCAGAAGCATTTAGATATGTTGAGAGCGGTAAGGAATACGATTTCGCTAAAAACCTTATACCATCACTACTAGCTGGAAACGACCCAATATATGGTTGGAGAGCTGATGAATACTATTGGAGCGATATAGGAAACATAGATCAATATAAGCAGACCCATTGGGATATACTCGATGGGAAAGTAGAACCTCCCAAGCCCCTGAAGGCGAGAGAAGCTATGCCCGGCGTATGGGTTGGGTCAGACTGCAACATCTGCGAGAACACGGTTATTAATCCACCAGTATTCATAGGCTCAGAGGTAAGAATTGGTGATGGAGCAGTTATAGGGCCCTACACGGTTATAGGGGACAATGTGATCATTGATAAACGCGTACAAGCCGAGAAAACGATCATATGGAACCATGCATACATAGGCTACAGCTCACGCATAACCGATGCAATAATAGGCGAGAAAACAAGGATTGAGGAACACGTCGTAATACATGATGGAGCAGTAATCGGCGATGAATCAGTTATCGGGAGGGGTTCGCAGGTAAAACCGGGCATAAAGATATGGCCATCGAAAATAATTGATCCCTTCACAGTTGTATCAATAAGTGTTAAGTGGGGTATTAGATGGTATAAAACACTGATCGAGCCCTGGGGGATAACGGGCCTAGTAAACATCGAGATAAGCCCCGAGCTAGCTACAAGGATCGGTTTAGCGCTAGCATCAACACTACCGGTAGGAGCGGAAATAGCATTAGCACGAGATACTTACTCGACTAGTAGAATGGTACTACACGGCTTGGTAGCAGGATTATTAAGTGCTGGAATAAACGTACACGATCTAGGAGTAGCCCCCCTCCCAGTACTAACACACTATATTAGAAAACACGGATTGCAGGGAGGAGTACTAGCTACAAGTATAGTCTATGATCCCCAGAGGATTAGGATCAAGCTATTCGAGGAGAAGGGGAGGTTTATTACTAGAAGAACTGCAAAAAAGATTGAAAACATATTCTTCAAGGAAGCCTATAGGAAAGTCCTAGGAGACACTGTTGGATTAATAACAAGCGTTGGCGGACACATTGAAGCATACATTGAGGATCTACTAAGCAATGTTAACCTTGGAAATATTGCGAAGAAGGGCAGGATACTAATAGACTGCGAATATGGTTCATCATCAAGTGTTTGGAGCAGTCTAGCACAAAAACTACCCGTAGCACTATACGAAGTAAACTGTGGTTCAGCATTCTCCGTAAAACCTAGGCTCGAAAGCTATATACATAAAAACATCGATTCAATAACAAAGATCACGCCTCTACTAGGATTAGATGCAGGCTTCATCTATGACAGCGATGCAGATAAACTAACAATTGTAACGGAAAACGGCGAAATAGTATCCGGTGATAGACTAGTAGCGCTTATAGCGAAAATACTCCTAGAAACTAGGGGGCCTGGTAAAATAGTATTACCACACATGTCGTCAAGGATCGTAGTTGATGTCGTCGAGGAGCATGGAGGTAAAATCGTTTTCGCAGAGCAGGGACTGCTCGGTCTTTCAGAGAAGCTTTCAGATAACGTGTTAATGGCTGCCGATGAAAGGGGAGGTATTATTTATCCATGGATACATCAAGGCCCGGACGCGATCTATACATCGCTTTTAATCCTAGACTACCTTGGATCAACCGGTTTAAGCTTATCAGCACTAGTAAGCGAGATACCCCAACCAGCAGTAGTTCGCAGAACAATAGTTATACCCTATGGTTTGCGGGGAAGGTTTATGAGGATGATCTATGAAGAGTTGAAGGAGAAGGAGATAGATACACTAGACGGGATCAAGATCATAGAGGAAGACCTGGGCTGGGGATATATTAGACCCCTCCCCAACGAGCCGAAGATCGAGATAATAGCGGAATCAGACACTATAGCTAGGGCTGAAAAACTAGTTAAAACACTGCTAGACCTAGCCTACCGTGTTAAGAGAAATATTTAATAAACACTCCCCAATTATTCCGCGTCTAATCGGTGATGATAAATGACGAGGATAGTATTGATCAACGGTTCTCCCAGGAAATATGGAGCCGTTAGGAAACTATTAGCA
>WAON01000021.1 GCA_015521265.1 Desulfurococcales archaeon | reverse complement strand
ACCCCGGAAGTTCCGGTACAACTGCAATAAATCCTCCACTTTCATCTTCTAATATGACAATGCTAAGCTCATAGACTCTCTTATCCTTATCCATAGTTTAACCCCCAATGTTGTCGAATATTATTTGACGGTTTATAGTATATCATCCTTCAATCTTTGTTGGGAACGAAGTTTTTATGATTAATAATGTATTATTGTATTCGATAGTTTTGTTTGATAATATATGCCCATCAATTTAAAGGCTAGTATACAAATTAATGATACAGGGTCCCGATGACATGCCGTTGGGCATCGCCCGCATCGGCTGAATTGGTGACGAATCCCTCGGCTAGGAGGGGCTTTTGCTACTAAATGGGTTGTATTTGCTGGGTGCTACTGTATTGTTTGAGGAGAGGGTTGATCGGGAATACTTCGTTGTTGGTGACGATTACGAGGAGGCTGAGGATGAGTATAGTGTTGTAGAAGAGCCTCTTGAAAGAGTTAATGTTGAATCCTACCAGTATTTTCCGGGCTCTGATAGGCTGCTGGCTCAGCTCCCCTATGCTGGCTATGTCTTCCAGTATCGTGGTAGATGGTATATCTCCCATATACCGGGACACCCCGTTTATAGGGTAGAGTTTAAATGTAAGCCCCCACCCGAGTACACCTACATAGAGATCACAGGTTATGGGTACAAGTATACCCCGCTGGGCAGTGGTAATAGGTATGATAAAATCATACTGGTTTACTCATGGAAACAATCAACACCTCCACGAGTCAACGTTGAAGAACACGTATCCTTCAAGGAGTACATCAACGAGATCAGCGACGGCTTAGAATTGATCGGTGGTAAAGCCTATTATTTACTAGCATATACGCTACTGGGATCACCACTAATAGACCTTGGGAAAGAGAGGATAATTGGCGGATCACGCCTAGTAGCCGTAGGCGAACAGGCAAGTAAGCTGTCTAGAATAATACAAAACATATGGGGTGTAACGCCCCCACCATTCAAACTGCTTAGAAATAAGATTTATAGACAAGTAATAGCGAAGAATACAAGTTATATCGAGAAAAACGCGTATAAAACGTATAAGGGAATAACACTCGTAAATACACCAGTCGAGGCATTAATCAGGGTCTTAAAAGCTTCACCGCGGAGACGAGACGAGTTACTGGATACTGTGAAGTACACTATAGCTAAGAAGATCATATTTCCCATAACCATAACACCCGAAGCACTAGAATACGCATCCAAGCTATCTTTAGAGCTGAGAGGAGAGATCGAGCGTTTAAATCCTCCGAGGATAATTTATGGCCGCGGCAAACCACTAGATCCAAACTATACCGGCTCACCACTAGCAATTATCAGAGTTGCTATGGGTATTGCAAGAGCAAATAACGAGATCAGCCTAGACTGGGAAAAACTACGAGAAGCCTATAGCCTAGTCATTAAAGCATTAGAAGAATATATTACACAAATACCATCAAGAACCGGGAGGGAAATACCATTATCAAGTAAAATGAGGGAAGTATTAAGGATTATCTCTGAAAGGGAATGTATAAGCCTACAGGAACTATATAGTGAAACAAACCGTTTCATGAATAAGAGGGAGACGGATAAGATACTTGAAAAATTACTCGAAAAAGGCTTTGCCTACTCTCCCAATTCCTCAAAGATATGTATAATCGAGTACTGAAAAGCAGAACTATTTGATAAGATAGACCCCATTCCCCAGATCCTCTGCTTCAACAGGTGGTTTATCACCGCTATAAGTCTCGACACTTTCAACGTGGTGCAGATCAGTTAACTCCATAATAATCCCCTCCGCGGCTTCCGGTATCAATAATTTACCGGGGAGGGGCTCTTTGAACTTGATATTATTCTTCTTCTTATAAGCCCAGATAGCCGAGTTAATATTTTGTAGGTATAACGCTAGACTGTGGTCTTCGCTTAGCCATTTATCATCGGGCTCCGGGAACCTTGCCTTGTGAACGCTTCCATCATATAGCTTCCTGTGTATAGCGTCAGTTACGAAGGGCATTATCGGAGCTAGAGCCCTGATAATAGTCTTTAACACGTAGTGTAGAGTATACCACGCGGCTTTCTGCTCGGCTTCGCTATACTTCCCATCCCTATTATAAGCTCGGGGTTTCACCGTCTCGATATAGTGTGATGCGAAGTAGTTCCATGTAAACTGGTAGATCCTGTTAGCGGGCTCGTAGACGTCTAGGTTCTTGTATGATTCATCGATTACTTTAATCTCCTTATTCAAATATGCGATCGTTGCTCTATCAATAGGCCTCAGAGAAACCTCATCCTCTCTTGGTTCTGGAAACATCGATATGAAGCGGGCAATATTCCATAGCTTAGTAGCGAATAATAACCCGGTTCTCACTAGTTGTTCTGAGAACCTGTAGTCATAGCCTAGCTTAGCTGCCGCTGCAGCCCAGTACCTGAAAGCGTCTGCACCATACTTTTCAAGTATAGGGTCTGGATCGATCACGTTGCCGAGGGATTTATGCATAGCCCTACCCTTCTCGTCGAGGCCCATTCCGGTTACTCGGACCCATTTAAAGGCTGGTTTACCGGTTAACTGGTATACTCTTAGCAGACTATAGTATAGCCAGGTGCGTATAATGTCGACGCCCTGGGGTCGGAGAGTGTACTTGAAGGCTTTCCTGAATAATTTCTCGTTTCTAAGATACCCGGTTACGTATAGTACGCTTATGCTTGAATCAAACCATGTATCGAATACTTTCTTCTCACCTACAAGGTATTCTCTAGGCGCTCCGCATCGTGGGCATTTATCCCATGGAGGCTCATCCTTCCAGGGCCGGTAGTATTTCCCGGGCTCTGGTACTAGTACTGCTCCACACTTCTTACACCTCCAAACAGGTACTTCTGTAGCATAATACCTATCCCTGCTTATCGGCCAGTCGGCCGAGACACTATCGATCCAATCCAGTAGTTTTCGGCGATGCGTTTCAGGGTGGAAGCTTAACTTGTAGGCTATCTTCTTCATATCCTCCTTGTAGTCTAGTTGTTTTAGGAACCATTCACGAGTATGTATTATCTGTACCGGGGTCTTACACCTCCAGCAAACTGGGACGCTATGCTTTATACGCTCCTTCTTAACAAGCCTCCCCCTAGCCTCGAGTAGCTCAGCTGCTTTAATACGGGCTTCCTCAATGGTCAAGCCTGCTAGGGGACCGGTGTTCTCGAGCATTCTCCCATCTTTACCAATAATGATCGTAGGCTCTAGGCCTAGATCCCTAAACATCTTCACATCGGTCTGATCTCCATAACTACAAACCATTACTAGGCCCGTACCAAACTTGGGGTCTACTTCGGGGTAGTTGGTTATGATCATTTCATGCCCGTATAATGGGTTTATTGCGTGGAGTCCTTCAAGCTTCTTATACCTGTCATCGTTTGGATTATAAACTAGTGCTTTACAAGCTCTAAGCATTTCAGGCCTAGTAGTAGCTACAACAACATCCTCCCCGGTCTCCTTAACCCTAAACTTCACATAGTAGAGATACCCTTCAACCTCTTTATGTTCAAGCTCCGCATCTGCAAGAGTAGTCCTACACCGGGGACACCAGTTTACAGGTCTCTCAGCTTCATAGATCAACCCCTTCTTGTAGAGCTCGATAAAAGTCGACTGCGTAATCCTCCTATACTCTTCGCTGTCCGTACCATTCCTCCAATAGTTGAAACTACAGCCAAGCCTCCTCCAAACACCTACTATTTCCTCTTCAGCCTTGTCAAGGAATTCCCGGCACATCTCGAGGAACTTCTCCCTACCCTCCGGGGTCTTAGAGATCTCGTGTGGGTTTATGCCGTAAGTCTTCTCAACCTGTACTTCGACGGGTAAACCGTTTCTATCAGCGTAGAAGGGTACTAGTACGTTGTAACCCTTCATCCTAAAATATCTCGCAATCATATCTATCTGTGCATAATGTGCTGCCCCACCTACGTGCCATTTACCGCTAGCGTATGGCGGCGGTGTATCGATTGCTATGATCTCCCTGGGGTCACCCTCTTTATACACGAAATCGTATAGTTTCTCCTTCATCCACTCATCGTATAGTTTCTTCTCCCATTCAATATTCCAGCGTTTCTCCTCGATCCTGGCTTTGAACATTACTTTAACCCCGTCAATAACTGGTTCAGAATAATAACTAGGTGTTAATAATGGATAACCTATTAGATATATGAATGCTCTATGTGTATATATTAATTTATATGGGACAAAGCGATCAGTGTTGGTGCATGAATTGAGCAGTCAGGAATACATGCTTGAACTCGTTAAATACGCTATTTCAATGGCTGATCCTAAAAACATTGTTTCAAAACACGTCGAGTTAAGGGATAAATGTATCATAATTAATGAAACAAAGTATTGTCTCGGAAAAGATTCTCACTTATACGTTATTGGTGCTGGTAAAGCTACTGGTAGAATGGCTGAAGCCGTTGAGGAATTATT
>WAON01000020.1 GCA_015521265.1 Desulfurococcales archaeon | reverse complement strand
GTATATATCAATCAAGTTATTTACTATTATATTCTGGAAGAATAGGGTATAGGAATTATTAACAACTCCCATCTTATTTAGAGGCTTCTAATAGCCTCTCTATAAAGCCTTGCGAGGCAGGATGGACAAATGTATCCGCCGTAAGGTCTTTCCGGCCTCTTCTCTGTTTTAGCTAGTTTCCTAAGCTGGTATGGCCTCAGCCGTGGTACTCCATTGAGGGGCTTTCCACATATAGCGCATCGAGCGGGCCCCGTCTTTTTAGGTCTGTAGTGTACTACTACTCTTCCTCCAGGCGTTCTCACAAATACTTTCCTCTTACTCCTCGTCCTTAACCCTGGCCTAGGCATTTTCCTTCACCATTCCCGATGGATTAATCATTAATGGTAATAATTCAATGTGTTCTTAAACTTAACGGGTTCTTAGTTCTTCGATTTTCTTAGCTGGTCTCACAGCTCTCATTAATAGGTAGTTTGGTGCTAGGTATGCTGTGAAGGTTATGAATAATACGTGTGTTATATATATTGTGCCGTTGCGTGCTGAGAATAGTGGTAGTGCTAGGGGTATTTGTACTATCTGGTGTTCGCGGGGTATCAGCATACCGGTTAATACTATAGCTGTCGTATATGTTAATATAAATATTGTTAGGTGTATTAGGAAGAGTATCATTAGACTCCTCTTAGCCTTCCTGACTATGGCACGGGTTTTCCTAATTCTTCTAAGCTCCCCCTTCTTCTTAGGCTTTGCTGGAACCTTGTACTTTTCAAGTATTTGGAAGGGTTCCTGGAAGTATTTCCTGCGTGATATTAGATATGTTAGTATTACGGCTAGGAAAGACATCGATAAACCAATAATTATTGATAAAATAATGTACAATTCCCGGCCCCGTGGATCCTAGTGTTACTCTCCCACTAGCCTCTTCAGTAATGGGTATGCTTCTAGTGTTCTCTCATAGGCTATCATCATGTAGTATTGTTGCACTATTCCTATTGCTAGTAGTAATCCCATACCCGTACCATAAGCTCCGAGAAGATCTGCGAAAGCAGCTATTACCGCTACTATAATACTTGACAGCACTGTTAATGGAAATATATAACGGTTTAGTATTCTCTCGAGTATTTTTGGATTCCTCCTAATACCCGGTATTTCCATACCGCTCTTAATGAGTTCTTCAGCCTGGGCTGAAGCGCTTAAACCGCTTATTTCAACCCACATTATACCGAATAGTATTGCTAAACCGATCAATACTACCGTGTAGACCATTGCATGTATCGGGTCTGCTAGTGTATTATATAGGCTTCCCGGCGGTGACAAGTAGTAGGCGAGGCCTCCTACAAGCCGTCCATTCTCATACTTCGCCAGTAGATCCATTAACCAGTTTGGAGTTGACGATGGGAAGTACAGTCTTGTGAGGGATGCGAATACTAGTATGTCTGAGTATAGTATTCCTACGAGTAGTACCGGGATGTTTGTTACATAGAGGAACTGTAGTGGTACTTTAGTTTTAATACTGCGTAGTCTAGGGCTTGTTACTGGTATCTCGACCTTCATACCCTGGAGGTATACTAGTATGAAGATTATAACGATCGTTACTATTAAGCCTACTAGGTCTCTACCGCCACGCCTTATTATAGATGCTGTCCAATCACCACCGCTACTGACAAGGCTTATTAAGTATGGTAGGAAGCCTACTATCTGTCCGCCATATACTACCGGGCTGAACAGGTTCCAGAATAAACGCATTGATACTCCTGATAATATGAAGAGCGATACTCCCGATCCAAGGCCCCAGCCCTTCTGGATCATCTCGTCCAGCAGAATGACTATGTATGCTGCTAGGAATAATTGAAGGCCTACGATCGTCCTCTGCATCCATGAAGCACTGCACTGGAAGAAGGGGTTCGGACCGGTCGGGGTCCAATACCTACAAGCTGCTACATACATACCAGCTTCGAAAGCTGCAAGTATTAACGCGAAGGTTTTCTGGGCAGCTGTAAACTTTTTACGGTCATCAGGGTTTGACATGTCTAAATCTATTAGTTTAGCCCCTACAAGTATCTGCATTATAAGTCCTGCAGTAACGATCGGGCCTATGCCTAGCTCCATCAGCGTTCCTCTATTCGCCGCGAAAATAATCTGTACTAGGAGCAGTTGCTGCCCCTGAGTAGCCGAGAGGGGGACACCGTATAGTGGGGTATTAGCCATTATTAAATAGATAACTAGAGCCATGGCAGTCCAGAAAAGCCTCTCGTATAAGCCGGGTTTTGCCTTGGGCTTCATAACTGTCGGTATATAATCAGCTGCCTTAGCCATTAAGTCTAATAAACCCATATTAAACCCTCACCAAATCCCGTATATGACCTGAGCCTATATGGGGGGTGTGTTTATTTTTCTCGAATAATAACGTTTAACCCAGTATTTTAAAACTAGCTTTTTTATGCTTCTTTGCCAGTAGTTATTACTACTTCTCCGCCAGCCTCCTCGATCTTCTTCCGGGCGTTTTCAGTTATCGACTTTGTGATGACTTTTAATGGTAGTGTTACTTTTCCACGGCCGAGTACTTTGTTGAAACCCATGCTTGTTACATCCATAACTATTTTTTCTTTTTCCCGGTAGGCTAGGTTTTTGGATATTAGAGTTTTCGCTAACTCGTCTAGTTCGCCGACGTTTATAGCTCTAACCTCAGGGACTATTTCCGGAGGCCTTGTGAAGCCGTGTTTTCCATACCAGTTAGGAGCGTATTTTATTACCCATATCCACTTGTGTTTATGCATACCTACAGCTCCGAAACCGCCACGTGATCCACTCTTACGGTGCTGTCCGATCCTTCCCCATCCCATGCTGCGGGTTCT
>WAON01000019.1 GCA_015521265.1 Desulfurococcales archaeon | reverse complement strand
ATTCTGGGAAACGTATATTTATTCATAAATCTGTTCAAGCATCTTAACTCCTTACCTTATCCCTAAACTTTTCCCATGATACTATTGCTCTTTCATGTGTTCCCTCACCAATAACTTTATCATTCATTAATGCTTCAACGCGGAACTTCACCCTTCTACCCTCTGCTTCGATAACTGTTGCTTTAACTGTTATCTTCGATCCTAGGGGTGCTGGAGCCTTATGGTATATGTCTACGTGGTATCCTACGCTTGTATGCGTTGTTGGTAGGTGTTCTTCGAGTAGTCTCCTAGCGTTTTCCTCCATTAACGCGATCATTCTAGGGGTGCTTAGAACAGCTATCCCCTTATCTAATAAGAATTTTGGACAATCCTCTCTAACCACGGTGTACTCCATAATTCTAGTTAGACCAACCCTAATATTGTCTATAACCCCTTCCAAGCCCATTATAGACCACCGTTTATATAATAATTGATCAATCATTAACTATTTAACCTCTACCCATACGTAGAAAAAGGTTAATTATTCCCAGCATGGTGGAATGGTTGAGTAAATACAAATTAGTAGCTACTATATTCTTCCTATCATTAATGATTATAAGCATGGTTTCAATGCAGATTATTGCTAAATTAACGGCGCCGGTCAGTATTGATCAACAGGTTATTATACATAGACTTTCAAAGCTTAGAGGGGGGCCGGCTGTTACAGTTCTAAAACCAAGGGCTAACTATGACCCGGTTAGTTACGAGTTAAGGCTTATATCGATCAGCGACCGCGATGGGGATATGATCGAGGATGAACTGGAGAATTATGTTAAAGGCTTAAACTCTACGAGTAAAGTAGGGATCGTTGTGTGGTGGGCTGTTAAACCAGTACCCTTCGGCGGGGATAGACACGTATTATTCAATTCACTGCTTAGAGCTATGAATGATGTAATATATCTCGGTGGAAACATAACTCATGGACCATGGATGAACGCCCTCGTAGGCTTCTCGGCAAAGGTACCGGTATCAATACTGAAAACACTAGCATCAACTCTTTCCAGCCTAGACGTTGACGGGGATGGGGTAAGCGATCGCTTCCTGATAGCTCTTGATAAAGAATACCATGCGTTAAACTACTGGTCTAGTAGGCAGATGAACATCCGCCCCTGGGTCTGGATCAACCATAACGTTACGGGTAGAAACGTTACCGTTGTAGTAATCGATACGGGTATCGATGGGAAGAACACTGCTTTCCAGGATAAGATTATTTATTGGAAAGACTATGTTGGAGATCCGGATGGTAATAAGCGGGATACACCCTATGATGACAACATGCATGGAACACATGTAGCGGGAACAGTTGCGGGATATTATACATCACTGGACGATCAGGGGAGGCTTATAACGAACTTCGGCATAGGAGATATTGATTTATCGGGTGCTAGTAGCGGATACTATTACAGGTTCGGCGGGCCCTACGGAGTATACTATGTTAACGCAACTGGGACTATACAGTTAGACTTCAAGTGGAAGCCGGATAGTAATGGAGCTATTGGCGGGGTAGCAATAGGTTTCTGTGGAAATTTAACCTACGATTTATGCACCCCCACTATTGTTGCCAGCGTTAGTACCCCGAATAGTGATACATGGTATAATGTAACATACAATGTAGACTCCCCGAGCAAGTACGGCTTCTATGTTTGGCTCTTCGAAGTTAATACACCGGGCTATGTAGCAATGCTACCAATACTACACTACCCAGTATCCAAGGCCTACACCGATAAAATACCATTCCTCGCCGGCATGGCTCCAGACGCAAAGCTTGGAGGTGCTAAGGTTTTAAGCTATTATGGATCAGGATCCTCGAGCACTATAGCCTCGGCCGTAGACGACGTTGTATCTGCTAGGACAAGTTATAATCCACCACTATACGTTATAAGTATGAGCCTTGGGGGAGGATATGATTCTACACTAGAATCATCAGTTACAAACGCTGTCCAATCAGGGGTATTAGTAGTTGTAGCGGCTGGAAACGATGGAGTAGGACAAAATTATGCTGGAAATGGTAGCCCATCGGCAGACCCCTACGCAGTAACAATCGCGGCTACGGGTGCTTTAAACAATATTACAGACTACAGTAGCCAAGGTGGGCCATCACAGGATGACAACAATGTGATCAAGCCGGACATAGCGGCTCCCGGCGGTGGAAACGTCTTAATGATATTCAGCGCCGATACTACCTGGCACGATGACCTGAATAACTGGTATTGTAGCGATTACATACCTGGTTGGGGATGCCTTCAGTACTCTGAAGACCTTGACTGGCTCGACACGATCAATATTAATACTACTGGTTATGATGACTCAATGGGTATATCTGGTACTAGCATGGCTACCCCACATGTTAGCGGTGCATCCGCCCTAGTAATCGACGCATTGGTCAACCATGCAGGTCTTACGTGGGATTGGAATAGTGCAAGCTCACCATTATTCGTTAAGAACATACTATTAATCTCAGCCTACGAGACATATCCATTGCTGAGAGAGTATAATGGATCAAACATCTGGGAAGCTTACTCGCCAACGCTTGATAAGGGCGGTAAGGATGTGCATGAAGGCTATGGTGCACTAGATGCACTCGCAGCTGTCGAGCTAGCATTGAGCATGGGTAAGGGGCAGGCGTTACTTCCTGGTAGTATTGTTGATGAAAGCTTCCGCCCCGGAGTAATCTATGGCGGATTAAACGAGCACAATGGAGAATGGCGCTATCCCTTCGGTAGGAGCGTTTATGCTAGCAGGATCTACTTCCCTGTTACAAGCTTTACTTTAAGTAATGGTTCAAGCTACGATTCCAAATATGCTTTCAAACTATACAGTTTAAACAATGACCAGGCCCATACTGATCTAGACCTCTACATTTACAGGTTAGCCGGCGACAGCTACGGGGAACCGGTAATACTAGCCTCGAGTACTAATGGCTTCAATAGTAATGAATCAGTATTCTTCACACCAGCCAGCCAGGGTGTTGACCAGGTTATTATTGCTGTTAAGAGGGCTAGAGAGGATAGTGCTGGTGGATCGTGGAGGCTTGTGGTTGGGCCATTCATAAACATTACAGGTTACTCCTATAACGGCTCAACTAGTAGCAGCAGTGTATGGATTGGCTGGCCTGTTAAAATAGCTGTCCTCAGCGCGTCCCGCGGAGACCACGCCGTGGTAGAAGTATTCGATAATACTACCGGTACACTACTAGACAGGGAAACCATAACGCTAAACGATACCGGAACATTCAGCTATGGCGAATTAAACTACACAGTACCCTACGATAACAGCCTAGTAAACCATACATTAGTATTCATAACAACAATCAAAGACTCCAATGGGAACACACTCTCCGGCCCAGTAATAACTACAGCAACCGTAGAAGAGTCTCCAGCACCTATACCAGAACTTGGAGGAATAACGCTAGCAATAGTAGTTGGAGGCTCAGCACTCGTAGCAATAGTATTGATTCGCAGAAGGAATAAGGTGAACGAGTAAGTGTTTAAAAAGGATTGGGTTTATTTTTTATTATTAATTAATGTTTTACCTTCTCTTCTTTACTATTATGAATAATAGTATTGCCGCTAACAGTATGACTGGTAGTATCGGAGGCTCGGGTGCTGGTAGTACCGAGAAGGTCTCCCGTACTGTTACCTGTGCTCCTGGATAGGTTGGAGTCCAGCTTGTTGATCCATCACCTGCCGCTTCGAGTACGTGCGTTCCTAGTAGTTGTTCGTTTCCTGTGAAGGTGTATAGTAGGTTTGCTACACCGCCCTGTGTCGGCGCTGTTCCTAGTATCACGTCCGGCGAGTGTATAATGAACTTAACCAGTACTCCGTCCGGCGCTGTAACCCATGCTGTTCCATCCCATGCTTTAACGGTTGCCGTTATGTTTAGCTTGTCTCCACGTGTTATTACTCCGTCCTTGTTTACATCGATGAACTTGTAGTTGAGGCTTGTAATGTTTATCATGTATAGTACCTTTGTAGTATAGATCGCTGTCTCTGATGCCTGGTAGTCCGTGTCTCCTGGGAATGTGAAGTTTATGTTTACAGTCTTCTTCCAATCGCTACTCGTCCATGTGTGTGTTATTACTGCTAATCCTACTGCATCGGTTGTTGCTGATTCAGCTGGTGTTCCATTAATCTTCATAGTTATAGTCTTACCGTACACGTAGTATAATGGGTTGTCTGCATCCTGTAGTTTAACCTTGTAAATAGTGTCTCCGATGAATGCTCTAACATGTCCACTCTTATAAGTTATCGGTGTAGCATCCAGCTCGGTCTCATTGTACACTATATTGGTTGAACCAATGAACCTGTTATTATCATGGTCCATTGTCAACACGAACCTAGTGTCTAGCTCCCAGCTTTGCAGATATCTATATGACTTATAATCGTCGAAGTAGGCCTCGTTGAATCCCTGGTTTAGGTAGCTTGCGGGTGTGATGCCGTATGTTAACGCGCCTGGTACATCGTACCAGTTAGCGAATAATGGGTTTTCAAGAGCGTCCGCTGTGAGGTTTATAGCGTATACTGCTGAGAACAGCATTATCTTCTGTATACCAGTCGTTTGTAGGTGGGTGTTGTTTGCTAGTATAGTGTCGAAGGGTAGGTAGGCTTCTACAGTGTTTCCATTGAATACTGCGTATCCTGCTAATTCTTCGATATAATACCATCTATTCCTATCCGTTGAATAGTATGCTATGTGTAAGTATAATGGAATCCTTCCATCATCACTATATGCTTGCGGATACTTTGGTGCTATAACGAAGTCTACATCCCATGCACGGGAGTTATTAGTATGGGTTTCTGTATCCCATTTTCCGGGTGCATAGATTGCTTTGAAGTTTTCAGTATACCCTGCTCCCCATCCATCTCCATACGTATCTGGCGTGAAGTCTAGAGCCATAACGATAGCGGGTGCTATCTCGCCCGTAGCCGTTGTATCACCAGCGAATACTGCCTTGATGTATAGGTAGTTATTGTCGAAGGCTAACTGTAGGCTACGGATATCTACGTCGCTTTCCTCACCTGTACCATTAATTAATTCTACCCTCTCATCACCCTGTGGATCAGTTATTATTACCTGTCCATTCTTAACCAGTATTGCTGGCCCAGCTGAGATATCCGCTGGTATAGTCTCCCATGTCGGTGTTGCTGGTTTAACCTTGAATAATAGGAATTCCTGTGTTAAATTGCTTGATGAAGCATATACGTTATCTCCCGCGAAGGATACTTTAATGAAATATGATCCGCTTACAATTGTTGAAGGTATTGTCATCTTTATACTATATGATCCGTCTGAACCTGTAGTATTTGTTTCAACAAGGATCGTCGACCTAACACTTCCATAATATGGGTATTGCCAGTAGAGTATGTTGTGGTATAGTATTGCTTTAATAGTTTTGCCGGATATTCCTAGACCTGTTCCTGTGTCTATTAGTTTGCCGGTAACGGTTATGCTGTCTCCTGGTTCTAGGTATCCGTCTCCTCCGTCGTTCTTCGTTATTGATACTGTTAGCTTCGTAGGTATTAGTGTTGGCTGCGGTATCTCTGCAAGGTCTATTAGTGCTAGGTACTCGACTCCCTCTGTATCATTAGTGAATAGTAATGCGTGTAGGGTTCCAAGGATTAATGGGTACTCGTATATCTCATCTACTCCTGGCTTGTTAGCTATTGGTACTGGAGCTCCTCTCTTCCCATCCGGCGAGATCCTCATAGCGTATAAGTCGTATGTTCCACTAGTCTGATTTGTAAAGAATACTGTGAAGTCTTGTGAGTTGTAGACTGCTGTTATGTATCCATAGTTTCCTGTTCCAAGGGTAAATATTAGTGTCATCGAGCCGTTGGGATATACAA
>WAON01000018.1 GCA_015521265.1 Desulfurococcales archaeon | reverse complement strand
GTTACAGGTATCGGATCCATTACGAATGGAAACCACGTAGTAGGGTTTAGTATGGTCAATTAGACCCCCTAATAAATTATTTGTATTTAAACACTAATAAAGGAACCCCTATTATTGGAGGAAAAAAGTGGGGGTTGGTTAGAGTAGTGTTATGGGTATCGGTAAGTAGATTGTCCTGGGTTTTCCGTGTCTAGTATATGTTACCCGATAGGTTGGCTCCGCTTTAACATAGGCTACAACTGCTCTATCACCTATTAATGGGTAGTTCCTCGTTACTAGCACCGTCCTCTTATCCAGTATCTCAACACCCATCCCAGCCAAGTCTCCCAGGTTTACGGGTATTGATGAATAAGTCGGTTCAACCTCTTCTATGGATTCAGCTTCAAATATTCTCAGCTTTAGAAGCCCCCACCTCTTCTTCCCAATCCTAATATACCTCGGAACAATCCTACCAGGGCTGTGTATTATTACCGTCCTATACGTAGAACCCGGTGCTGCAGCGTAGTAGTGTACTTGTAGTGGGTGAGAATACCTTGCCCTAATCTTGTACTTCACCAGCGTCTCCGGCTGAGTCGTTAATAGTAGCCGGGCATACCTAACCCTCAACGGCTCGGCTGGGTACGCGTATAATCCATTATTCACTGCTTCCCCGACAACACTATACCTAGGCTCTCCGAGGGATAGCATTGACTCGGATGAATAGCCCAGCAACCCGTATATTAATGGGTAGTTATGTATGTAGCCGCTGGTCCTGATCACTGGGCCGGGCGAAGTTATAGCTAATTCTTTCTTAATACTAGTCTGATGCTTCGAGAACACTAGTAGCCCGTGCAGTTCCAGATCTGTTATCAGTATCTTCTTCAACCCTACTTCTTCCTCTTCCCACCCTTACCAGCACCACTGGATGCTTTCTCGAGGACTTCCCTCTTCACCCGTGCATCGCTCCATGCATTCTCAACCGTCTCCCTTAGATCAATCGTCTTCCTAACCAGGTCCTCTAACCCCTCGATAATAATCCCTACTGCACTCGGTGTTTCCTCGGCCCAATTCTTAACGATCTCCGCGTAGCCCCTCACCGGTTCCTTTGATCCTAGTAGTTCTTTTACAGCTTCATACCCCGATCCAACCTCGTACATTGAACCTATTAATCCGATAATCCTAGTCTTCACTCTTCCAAAATGCGTTACAACAGCACCGATCCTCTCCAGTGATGCAATGCTGTATAGTACTAGTTTTAGCTCTGCTGGTGTCAGGTTTTTCAATGCTATCTTACCCAGGAATACTGTTCCCGGCTTAACGGCTCGATCCTGTAGTAGTGCCTGCTCAGTTGTATGAGTTGCTTCATCAACAGCGTTTCTTGTGAAGGTGTAGGTTGCTTCCTCCTCCCTCACCGTTGCATAGTAGACGTCTCCCTCAACCCTACTCTTAACATTGAATCCACCACCCCTCTGCACTGCAAATCCATATATTAGGCATGCTGGGCATTTACCGCAGTAGCCAGCTGTTTTCTCGCCTGTCGGTCTAACCATGCACTCCCATTTACCGCCGACTATTTTCTCCACGTGCTTCCTGATCTCCTCGTCGTTGTCGTAGTAGTATCTCAGTACTTGCAGTGTCTTCCTCCGGAGTACTGCTTGTACCTTAGTATTGATTATCGCTGGTACGCTTACATCCCCTATCCTGAAGCTTGTAAGGTCTCCCTGCCCCTCAGTCCTTATGAGTAGAGGCGTCTGTGCTTGGAAAGCTACGTAGACGTTTACTACTTTACCCCTCAACACTACGTCTTCTGGTTTTCCGAGGAATTGTTTTAGGTTTTGAACTATTTCATCCAAGTTGTTTACCTGTACGAGTTTACCCATTGGATCAAGCCACCTCCTCTAATTTTTCCTTCTTCTCCCTCACCCTTTGTATGGGCGAGGATGTATCTCTTAATAAAAACATAATTGTATATATCATTCATAAGATCTCGTAGTAGGCTCATATCCCTCTTATCAAGGTATAGGTCTAGGAGGAATCCGAAGAGCTTACTGGCTTTCTCCAAGCCGATCCTAGCCTGCTCCTCGTTTAAATGACCGTTATCCCTACGGATCCTTTCAACGAATTCAGCTGCCGCGAGCTTTATGATTGTTTCTCTCCCAAGCTTATCTAGAACCGCTAGCTTTTTAATCATTGATTCAAACCCCCTGGAGAGGGGGGCTATGAAGGCGTGCTTACTCCATGATGATGCATAGTGGTTTTTATCGAGGTAATCTACTAGTTCATCCAGTATCTCTACGAGCTTACCACTATATTCTTCTAGGCCCAACCTAGAAACCACCTCCACATATAAGAGTAGGTCTTGAATATAGCCTAGCCGGGGATCACCTGGGCCTGGTAAGCGCTTCAACTTGTTCCTAATCTGTGAAACTATCCGGTAAAGTATGCTGGATGCAGACATGAATACTAGGGGCTTGGATGCTAGTAGGGAGTAGAACCTAAGGTACTCTCTTGAAACCTCACCCCCACCGCCCAATGCGTTATAGGCGTGTACAGCGTAGGGTATTATGGAGGAGTATAGGTAGAGGTGTAGTGGAGTAAACGCCCCCGTCTCCCTAGAAGTATCGATCAAGCCCGGCGATGGGTAGACGTCGTGGGGGAGCTCAATTATCCTGGGGGGAACCGATAACTCTAAAGCTTCAGAAACACCTGCAGATGCACCAGTCAATGTTGAAGCAAGCGCTACTAGGGGGGCTACTGCTATAGTTACAGTCCTCGAGGCTTCGAAGCTGTAACTATACCCCTTAGTTTTATCACGCTTCTTAACCCCGAGTACATTGAAGTTACGGATTTCAGGTATGAAGCTTGCTAATGGATAGATCACCGTGTTATTATACTTTATGAACAAGTAATCCATGAATTCCTCTAGAGACATTAGTTCTTCAGAAGGCATGTATTCCTCAATATCCTCAATCTTTATTGATAACTTGAATTTATCATAGATCAATGAGTATAGATT
>WAON01000017.1 GCA_015521265.1 Desulfurococcales archaeon | reverse complement strand
GACTCGTGGAGAATATCGCTACGACTATGGTGATACAGCCGGGCTAACACCACTACTAAAAATGCACACACTCGGACACACCTATATACCTCCACCAATACATGCAGGAGGATTAAGATACCACGGAGTAGCACCAACCCTAAGCATACTAGTCAAGAACGGGATCGTTAAGCCTAGGGCTTATAGGCAAGTAGAAGTATTCGAAGCCGCAAGACTATTCGCGAGGAAAGAGGGGATAATACCAGCGCCGGAATCAGCCCACGCAGTCAAGGCGGTAATCGATGAAGCAATAAAAGCAAGGGAAGAAGGGAAGAACATAACGATACTATTCAACCTAAGCGGGCACGGCCTACTAGACCTAAAAGGCTACGAAGACTACCTAGAGGGAAGACTAGGGGATACATGAAAAAAGAAGAATTAAAAATCGAAGACCCATGGTTTTAAAGGGTTTTTACTTCTAACCTAGATATTTTTCCTCTAAATACTTTATGAAGTGGTCTGCAACGTATTCTTCGCCGAAAGCCCTCCTCAGCAGTTCTTTGGGTTGATAAGTTGAACCCCAGTGATGGATCTTCTCCTTCTGCCACTCCTTGATCAAATCATACTTCTTCTCAATAATCGCATTGTAAAGATCTATGTCTCGGAGCATGTGATGCCTCATCTGAGCCGCTACGAGATTTCCGAGAGTATATGTTGGGAAGTAGCCGATGCTCCCCATACTCCAGTGTATATCCTGCAGTACTCCCTCAGCATAGTTGTGAGGCCTTATGCCGAGTATTTCCTCCATATAGTTATCCCAATACTCCGGTAAATCGTCAACACTGATCTCACCCTTAATCATAAGCTTCTCGAGCTCAGCTCTAAGCAGGATGTGCAGGTTATAGGTTACCTCGTCAGCTTCAGTCCTTATAAGGCTTGGACGGACCGTGTTGAAGTAGTAGTAGATTTCCTCGGGGCTATACTTCTTGATGAAGTCTAAGTGTTTCTCGAGTATAGGGTATATTACTTCTACGAAAGCCCTGCTACGACCAATGATGTTCTCCCAGAAACGGCTCTGCCCCTCATGGATCCCTAGGCTCACTCCCCGTGCGAGTCTCGTAGCCATTAATCTCTGATCTATTTGTAACTCGTAGGTTGCATGGCCGAATTCATGCACTGTTCCTAGTAGTGAACGCTTAAAATCGTATCCCTCATACCTTGTAGTGATCCTTACATCGTTTATTCCGAGGCTAATAGTGAAGGGATGGGCTGATTCATCAAGTCTAGCCCTTGAACCCAAGGGATATCCTAGTAGTTCTAGTACTTCCCTGTTAACCCTCCTCATAGCGTCAACATCATACTTAGCCTTCTCTAGTTCATGGCTCTGCGGATACTTACCCATCGATAAAACCTTGTCTAGAATCCTCTTAATCTCCGGCTTAAGCCTTGAAAACAACTCGTCTATATCCCTAGTCTTAAGACCCTCCTCGTAAAGGTCTAGTAGTGCGTCATAGGGGTGATCCTCCCATCCAAGGTGATCAGCTATCTCCCTGCTAAGCTCAACAATCCTCTTAAGATAGGGCTTAAACATTTCATAGTCGTTCCTAGCCTTAGCCTCCCTCCAAACAACGACGGCTTCCTGCGTAATCCTCGCCATCTCACCAACTATTCTCGGCGGAATATTCTTAGCAATCCTAATATCCCTCTTCAACAGCCTTACAAGTCCTCGCTCATAATCATTCAAACCCTCAAGTTTATCGGCCTTCTCAACAAGATCAACAATCTCCCTGCTAAGAATAATCTTCTGCTGCAACAAGCTTATCTCGGCTGATGCAAGGCTTCGCTCCCTAACACCCTCCCGAGGCATATAAACCTCAGTATCCCAACCCATAAGATTCCCCGCATGGCCTAACGCCCACAATACACGGGTCTTCTCCACCAGTTCTTTAACAACCGGGTTCTCAAACACCATAGGCAACACCCTAGTTTATTATAACGTTTAAACACTGATCACACATACTGGTATTTCTAATTAACTAGTAAATAATCCAGATATAATTCACAAGCGAAAATATATTTCTCCGGAAACCCCTACATACCATTCGAGATAATTGACTGATTAGTTGCGCCAGCTACGACTTCTAAATAGTAGGAATAGTATGGTTGAAGCAGTTAAGAGCACTATTAGCCACATATACCTGTCCTCAGGTATAGGAAGTGGCTCGATGTATACTGGTGATTGTAGTGCTAGTACCGTGTTCCCGTTTTGATCTATTGCTAGTATTGATAGGTAGTAGTTCGTGTTGTTGATGTGTATTAGCGGGTATGGGTTTGTATAGTTGGTATTGTTGCTTACCAGTATTGGGATAACGTACCTATCAATGTATCCGGTCGAGTTTATCGGGGCGGAGATTACCCCGATATAACCAGTCCCCTCACCCGCAGAGGCTACAGGGTTCATGATTACTGTATAATTACCGTTCTCAGGGTTGTATAGTGGTACTGCGGGATAAGTATTCTTATGCACTATCTCGAAGGAATTACTGATCGAGTGGTTCTTATAAATAATGACGCCGTACATGCCGTATCCATCATAATATGTTAGCAATGCTTCACCATTCATACACGTAATCCGTGGATGCATGTCCTCAACTGATCCAACGGTTATATCGTGTCTAGCGACAACGCTGAGAGTCGATGTATTAATAACAGCGATCTCCAAGGTGTCGCTGGAGACGTTGTAGACTGCGTAGAAAACCTTACTGGAGGGACAGTATGCTGAAGCAATGTTTTTACTAAGAATATAGAGGCGTGTACCCGTCGATGTAGCCTCCGATCTAGGCCCCTGATCACCGGGATCATTATTCACCGGTACAAGCTCCGCCTTAATACTATTATCCGGGTAATGCTGTATAACAGCCAGCATCATATCATAACCAGTGGAGGAGTTAAGAGTTCTAACCAGTAGGTAGAACTGGTCTAGGTCTTCATCATAGAATATACCGTAATGATAGTCTACGCCGACATCAGGTTTATCCTGGTAGGTTACACCTATCGGGGTAAGATTTAGACTAGTAGAGTCGAGAGTGTTTCCCAATCCGTCCTTCTCATAAATGTATAGCTTGACGTTATCGGATGTACTGTGGATGAAGGTTATAATGAATCTCCCACCGTAGAGCGCTTGATCGCTGGGGGGCAGAGCCGCTACTAACGGCGAAAACTGGTAACTACCAAGCAGGACAGGATTAGCCTTAAAACTAGTAATGTTTCCATTCATTGGTATAGTGCCGTAGAATACTGTTTTGTAATAAGTGGATGATCCCTCGGAGTACTGGTACTGGGTCCAAGCGATCACTACATCCCTATCATGGGAGTAATCCGAGTAATAGGGGTATGCACTAACCATGCCGTGGTAGACGTCGACCTGGAATGATGTAGTTGAGTATGAAGCGTAATATAGGGTTTTATTCTCTGTAATGTTGCCTCCGCCGAAGGCTATGTATTTAATATAGTAGCTGCTTCCGAAGCTGTAAGTGTAGAAGCCGTAGCCATCAATAACTCCTCCGTGGACTCCGTATTCTGGATAGTGGGGGCTTGGGCTTATAGTGAAGGTTTTTATTTCCGGGTATCTGTCCCTGAAGGATTCGTATTGTTCGTATAGTGAGAAGTTGGCTGGGTCGAACTCGTTATCGTAATCGATTATTTCAGCATAGCCGTTATCCACTAGCCACTTGTTAACGTTCAATATATGCGTATCATTGTAGCGGATATATGCTACTGCTACCCATCTACCGTAAACATCAGTTCCATACTTATCATCTATGTCTAAGTATACTATTCTCCCAAGAATAAGGTTTGCAAGTGCTCTCTTAGCAACCTTACCCTCCGGAGTATCTATTTCCGGAGCATTTACATCTGCGAGCCTGATCTTCGCTTCAGTGTGGGTTCCATTAGTTATCGAGGAGGCGCAGCGGAAGGTATCACCATCAATAACCTCGTTTACATAACACCTCGCCTCGGGGAAGTCCTTGTCCGTAATAATACTGTTCCCGATGGGAGGGGTAATGATCAGGGTAATTATGATTAAGAAGAAGGCAATGTACCTATATAATCCTCTATACATATCAACAACACCGCATAGGATAATGATGGGGCTGGGAGGTCTAGGTTTTTATCAATGTTTATCGGTGTTTACAGTATTTAAATGATTGTATAACGGTGTTATCGGGTTGCCTGTAAGGGTAAGATTAGTGGATGGTTCAAAAGAATGGGTTGTCGAAGATGCCGAGGGATTGGAAGCTGGTGAAGCTCTTAGACGACTGGGACTGCTTAGTGAGGAATACATTATTGTTAGGAATGGTGAAGTAATAACTCCTAATGAGAAGCTACGGGACGGGGATGAAATAGTACTATACCCGGTGGTTAGCGGTGGTTAACTGCAGTATCTGTGGAAGGCCGGCAGTATATGTTAACCGTATAAGCGGTAAAGCATACTGTAAGAAGCACTTCCTAGAATACTTCGATAAAAAAGTCCGGAGAACCATTAGGAAATACAAAATGTTCGGCAAGAAGGAACACATAATAGTAGCGGTAAGCGGTGGAAAAGACTCATTATCACTACTACACTACCTACACCACCTAGCAGAGAGAGTTCCCGGCTGGAGGATAACAGCTCTATTAATAGACGAAGGCATCAAGGGGTATAGGGAGGAGACGATCAAGGATTTCAAAAGGGTTACTGAACAATTAGGTGTAGAATATAAAATTGCAGGCTTCAAGGAATACTTCGGCTACACGCTCGACGAGATAGTATTAATGGGTAAGGAAAGGAAGCTACCCTATCAGCCCTGCAGCTACTGCGGAGTATTCCGCAGATACTTGTTGAACAGGGTTGCAAGGGAGCTGGGCGGGACGGTGCTTGCAACTGCCCACAACCTGGACGATATAGTACAAACATACGTCATGAACATAATAAACAACAGCTGGGACAAAATAATAAGGCTAGGACCAGTTTCCGGAGTATCAAACCATCCAAAATTCATACGCCGAGTAAAACCCTTCTACGAAATACTCGAGAAAGAAACAACACTATACAGTATATTGAATAATTTATACCCGAAATTCGTCGAATGCCCCTACGCTCCCTTCAATATAAGGTGGACTATTAGGAGAATGATCAACGAGCTCGAGGAGAAATACCCTGGGACAAAGTACAGCCTATTAAGATCGCTATTATCAATAATAGAATACCTGAAGAAGATACCTGAGCTATCAAAGGGGGAAGTAAAAACATGCATGATCTGCGGGGAGCCATCGGCTCATGAAGTATGCAGAGCCTGCATATACCGGATAGAACTGGGAATACTAAAGCCTCCAAAGGAAATAATCCCGATACTCGAGAAACTCGGCGTTAAAATTCCCAGCGGAGCAGTTGATCAAACCGACTAGTTAAAAACATTGAAGAAAACATTATTTATTCAATAGGATAGCTAGCAGGGATTGATCGAGTAGTTATTCTGGGATGACTGGCGACCACGATGAAGAACACTACTGTCCGAGTAAAACACCACATGACAGGTTCTAAACTCCTTGGAGCTGGTGGGTCGGAGTATGTTGCGCTGGAAACAGCTATCGGCCTGGCTAAGCACGGCTTCAACGTATGCCTTGACGCTATCCTCCTCAAATACATCGCTCGTTATCCTAGGGGGGAACTATACAGGATTGCCCGGTTCTACGGTATACCCAGCAGTGAAGTAGACTTGATCGATATATGTAGGGAGAAGGGATCGATAACCATAAATGTTAGCGGAGACTTCCTATCAGGCCCAGCCAACATAATATACTTCCACTTCCCCAGCAATCTAAAACCCGAAATATACTACACCGGCCTACCCTTGTATATGAGGGCTCCATCATACATATACTACTTGTTCAACAAGCTCGCTATGGAGAGTCTCGTTAAGAGAGCCCTGGTAGTCCTTGCGAACAGCGTTATGACAGCGATGTATATTCATCGAAGCCTAGGAGTTAAACCCTTCATCCTCCACCCACCCGTAAACCTCATAGATATTGTCCGGCTAGAACCGCTATCTAGGAGGGATCGGGATAAGATTATCCTAGTAGTCTCAAGGATCTCATATGAGAAACAGCCATATAATGTATTATACCTTGCTAAAGCCCTCCAAGAACTAGGCCTACATGATTGGAGGATATTCTTCATTGGATCATCCGCTAAGTTTACGGACAGGATCATTGAGAGGATCTACGATATAGCTGGTAGATACGGCCTCGAAAAATACATATCATTCATGAAAGATGTTGATAGGGAGAAACTAGTAGACTACTATAGGAAGGCATACGTATATGTACACCTAACCGAAAAGGAACACTTCGGTATATCAATTATTGAAGCAATGGCTGCCGGAACCCCGGTGATAATTCCAAGACATAGTAGTTCATGGATAGATATTGCTAGGAGTGATGATTCACTAGCAATACCCTACGAAGACTACGCTTCCCTTAGGAATGCTTTAAAAAAGATTATTAAGAGCCCCGAGTTATGGGAGAAGCTGAGCAGTAATAGTCGTAGGCACGGATTACTTTTTAACAGGGATAACTTCCATGCCGAGATAGCCAAGTATGTCAGGTTTGTTTCAAGAATAGTAAACTCTAACCATAGGTAAGTATTGAAAACAATTCTCTAATAATATTAGACCATGTTCGAATAATGGAACTCTAATGAGAAAATTATAATTCCTTATCGGCGTTAAAAATAATATTATGGAACATATACCTTTATAATATCACTCGTTATGGGTGAGTATATTGGCTCTTAGCGATGTAGAAGCCCTCGTTTATGCTAAGAGTGACGATGTTATCTCCGATGTTGTTAAAGAGCTTGTGAATCGCCTCGATGCAGAGTATAGGGGGTTTACGGGGAAGATCTTTCTCGGAATAATACTGTTAATTGCGGGTTTAGCACTAGCAGTATTTGCCTCAACAATTATCACTCTAACACTCCTATACTATGCCGGTATAGGCGTAGCCGTGTTTGGAGTAGTTATAGTAGCTTTAGCGTTCCGTGTAAAGGTTAAAGTTGAATCAGCTAGCTTAAAACTATACCCGGTACTATTTGCCGGATTCGAGCACGGGGAGTTCTTCGCAATAGATCCCTACGGTAATGGTGATGATGTAGAACTACC
>WAON01000016.1 GCA_015521265.1 Desulfurococcales archaeon | reverse complement strand
GTCTAGAGAGGTCCTGACCACGACCAAGCCCATATCTTTTCACCCCTTTCATGACCTAGGAATCCTGGATACATAGTTGCTTCAACAACTAGGCCTCAAGCTTTTCTCGGTAGCCGTTGGGGTACATACCATGAATGCTTGGTTCAGGGGATAAACCAATCCCTTATAGTATAATAAGGGGTCGGTGCATTGGTGAAGAACGAGTAGAGGAGCAGAGTAGCTAGGGCTACCAGTAAACCGTTGTACACCATATTGTCGTATTTGAGGCCTAGTATTCCGATCTTCTTATTAGATAGTGGATAGAGAATTGCGACTCCGGATCCAGTCGGTATATCGGCTAGTAGATGGCTCAGATAGGCTAGTATGTAGGCTACAGCTGAACTGGCCGGATACAGGTTTACCGGAGCCATGTTCAGGGCTTCAACAGTATTGAGAACCAGATATATCGTTAGTCCGGCCAGGATGAGGGCGAATATGTTGTGGAGGGTTGCCCGATGTCTACGCAACCCATCCAGATCAGGAGTCACGGAGCCTAGTAGGGCTAGGCCTCCATACATGAATGCCTGCACGAGGTCTCCCGGTCTTAGGACATAGTAGGCTACCGCTAATCCCAGGATCTGGTGTGCCAGTAGCTTGGCCATACCTTCCTTCCCGCTATGAGCCGAGTCATGATGGGAAATAGTTACAGAGCATTCATGATACGTAACTATGTCTTTTACCACGTATCTTGTACCGGGTGCCCTCTATGGGCGGGAAGAAGATGAAGGCTATAAGCCCCGTCATAGCGGCCGTGGTCTTGATAGGCGTGGCTATAGCGGGTGCATTGTTGCTGGGCTACTACATGACCACGACGATAAAGAGCAGCAACCCTAAGGGAGCAGCCATAGCGGTCAGCGGCGTCGAGCTATACTATCTGGGCACCAGCAGGGTTAAGCAGGGGTGGCAGTGGAAGACCGAGTACGACTACATGGTGAGCGTTAAGCTGGCTAACTCGGGCACGGACCCCGCCACCATAACGAAGATAGAGATCATCGGGACGGACAGCCAGGGACAATGGGGGACCAGGTACACGATCAACGTTGGGAAGCAGATACTTCCCGGCGAGACATACAGTGATACATGGACTTTCACTCTGGACAAGCAGGACATAGGTGTAGGGAAAACATATGTTGTCAAGATAACCTATTCGGATCCCTATGGCAACACGAAGAGTGTAAGTGTTAACGTTATGTGTCAGCGTGGAACCGGGTGATCGGTTTATGAGGGCCGTCTCGAACGTTGTAGCAGCCATGTTGTTAATCGGTATAACTATTGTTGGCTTCGCCATAGCGTATCCTATATTCTTCGCTAAAGCCCACGGCCTCTCCGGCTCCGGGAACCTGTTAGATATGGAGGCCGAAGATAAGGGTGTTAAACTAGTGCTCATAGATTATACTATATTGGAGAACGGTGGAAGCCGTGAAGTCAAGCTGTGGATCTACAACGCTGGGTGGACGACGGCTAGGATAGTGAAGGCTATGACCCCT
Source organism: Desulfurococcales archaeon (assembly GCA_015521265.1). GTDB lineage: Archaea > Thermoproteota > Thermoprotei_A > Sulfolobales > Desulfurococcaceae > WAON01. The sequence continues at coordinate 2,522 of WAON01000016.1, read as the reverse complement.
AACGGCTACGCTGAGGATCTATCAACGGTTGTAAAGCCCGGCGAGACCGTCCAGGTAGTGGTTAATGTTCCCGGATATTACGGAGAACCCTCCAGGATCATACTTGTGACGGAGTATAAACCGTATATTTTCAGCCTCGGGTAGGGAACGCGTTTCTACATCAACCCGTTACTAACAGTTTTTCTCCCCCAGTAGTAGATGGTGTAGGTGAAGTGTTCAAGGGCTTATTATTGGCCGTACTAGTAGTCCTCGCATTGCTATCTACTCCCACGCATGCTGTAAGCACCCGGAATGTTGCCGGGTGGAATCCTCTGGAGGATATCATTAATAAGATCAAGGAGGCTATATTATCGGCTTTCCAGTGGATAGCTGATCAACTAAATAATGCCTTCTGGGCCGCCATAGGCCCGATACTGAAAGCCCTGGCTAAGCTCGTACTGGGCAATCCTGTACCAGAATACGCTGATTGGGGCCCGGTGGAGAATGTTTCCTGGTACGAGATCCGCATACCCGAGATGATCGGGCTGTATGAGAAGTCTAAGCTCGTAGCCTACACATTATTGCCGCTACCCATAGTCCTCGGAGCATTATCAATAGGGCTGGAGAGCTTCGGCCTTATACGGGAGGGTGAGGGTATGCTCATGGTTAAGAAGAGTCTCTGGATAGTCATACTTATACCATTATCCATGATGCTGTACGAGTACTCCGTCCACCTGTTATCCGCTATAACGTATTACTTGTGCCCACCTGATACGCTATCCTGGTATCTAGGTATTAGTTTTGGGAGCATAGGCGGGTTGGCCATAATCATCGATCCGTTGATACTCTTATTCATACTGGTAGTAGCGATTGCCGGTGCTATAAGGATCCTTGCTGTAGCTACCCTGGCGGCGATCCTACCGATCCTTCTGGTATTGAGCCTTATCCCCAAGATAAACCGTGTAGCAGTAATGCTTATAGAGACGCTTATAGCGTTGGCACTGGTTCAGCTCATAGCCGGGGCTATGATAGCGATGGCAGCTGCAATAGCTATGGGCATCCCAGGCTCAAGCCTCGAGGATGCAATCGTCAAGGTAATGATCGCTATTGCCAGCTTAACAATACCCCTAATAGCTCCAATGTTCATCGGGCGTAGCGGTTTCGTGAGCTTCGCAGCCTCAGCACTATTAGGCTACACGGTCTACCCCGCCGTGAGGGTATTCAGGGGATATATCCTAGCCAGTGCCGTGGCCGGAGGAGCAACGGGTCTAGGCCTCGGCTGGGGAGTAAAAGCAGGGATCAAAATGGGGCGATACATTTATCACGGAGCAACAGCCCTGCCAAGACTACCTCGAATAATAAGGACGAGATACGAAAATTATCAGTTTGAGAAGCACTGGGATAAGGAGTTGTATAATATCTATGAGAAGAAGGATTAGTTTCCAATCCATTTGTCCAGCGTATTAATCGATTGTGAGCGTGCTATTCGTTTTCTTTTCTTTGCAAGATATTTGTCGATGTCTTTCAGTATCTCGTTTAGGTTATCGATTACGAAGTCGTAGACTTCTCTATGTAGCTCCCATTCACGGGTCTTGTTCTTTAGGAGCTCAATTATTATGTTCTTGTAGGATTCGTAGTTCAGCTTTGCTATTTCTTCTGTAAGCTTTTTCAGGTACCTGGAATAATCTCTTCTATCCCTATAGAATTCTTTTATGAGCTTCATCCTTTCACTTAATGGTTTACCGCTTGTCGCGTGAAATATTGATGAGCTAACAATTATTCTGGCCAGGTTCTCCGGGCTTCTTATATGTGTTAAATAGTCGAGGACATGGTGTAGTTCGGCAGCCATTACTCCCTTCTCCCCAAACCGTATACGGCAGTAAGTCTTCAAAATGTCAAGCCTAGCCTTACCCTTCCTACCCCAATCATGTCCTATTAGGGCGGCTTTAACGCCCTCTGGATCCCTCCTATACAGTTCACCCAGCTCTGTAGGGTCACCCTTCAATACTTCCTCAGGGTCATCAATCAATTTATTGATAAACTCTGCAATCTCCCTATCTATGCCGAGCGTACTAGCCCATTTAACATGAGTATTCCAATCCGGCAACCTATACCCCTAGATAAATCAATGCAATGCTATTCACTAATAAGCCAAGTGAAAGAGCATGTAATGTTTAATCCGCTTCCTCCGGGATTTCAGGCGGGGGATTAAGTATTATTGAAGCAGTTTTCACCGGCAAAGTATCCAGTGCCGTAGGCAGGTTCACATATGCCGCTAGTTCTCTAGGGCTCAGGACCGGTATTTTCTTATCCTTAAATAACAGGCCCAGTCTTCTTGGTTTAAGTTCTTTTATCTCTCGGAGGATCTTCTCGTTTACCTCTTTTACTTTAAAGGTGAAACCATTTAATGGGAATTGGTTGAAGCTGCTGGCTATATCGTAGACTAGGTCTTCCTCCTTTGCTAGGACTATTATCCTCGTTGCGTATAGTTGGTGGTGCATCTTGTACTGGGCTTCACGTAGGATTCTTTTCTCCTCCTCGGT
>WAON01000015.1 GCA_015521265.1 Desulfurococcales archaeon | reverse complement strand
GATATATTCTTAACCTTATACATGAAATTCGGGATAATCACCCGGTTATTATAGCTTCTAGAAATATTAACAATGTAATCAAGCATTACACTAGATAACGTATAATTTCTCTGAAACGCAATATTTAAAACGGGAAAACTATCCGTAAACACGAATACTCCCACACGATTATTAATGACACCGATTACACCTGCCGGGAAACTACGAGGACCCGCCGATGCTTCAATAGGGTCGAGCTTCCCATTGTCATTATAATCTACAACCCCATAAACAGATGCGAAAACTACAAAGTTGACTCCTTGAATAGTGGGGGATTCAACGTATGAAAAGCTAGCCCAATTAAGCCTAGTATAAACAACACTTCCATCCCGCCCATGTACAACTGCCCTCGGATAATAAGGGGCTTCGGGAACTTCGGGGTCTAATACACTTCTACCATCAATTAATAAACCAAACCTCCGAATCAAGGGATTAGAAGTAACATTCTCGTCAAACACCATAACCCCCATTCCTCCAGCATACACCCTATCAGCGATCCTATTAATCGTATCATTATCCAGGCCCAACCTATCGGGGGCTATGATTAAAAGCAAACCCCCATTATCGATCTCATCTATTAATTCATCAGTAGTATTAACAATAACAATCTGCAACCCCGTATCTCTTAGTTTTTCATATAATATGCTCGTACCAGACCAGTTTATATTATAGGGGCTGGGTGAATCAACATAAACTGATGCACCAATACTAAATAATACTCCGGGAAAGTAGAAACTAGCCAATATCCCTATAATAGTAAGTATTATAAGGTATAATCTAAGCCTAAGCTTCAAACCCCACCCCTCAACAAACGATTAGCCTTATCAACATCCTCCCTAGGAGGCTCTCGTCCACCATAGAATTTCTCCTCGTAGAGCCTCGTTATAAAACTCCCGATCCTCCTCAACGCTTCATCCCCGATCCTACCAAGGAACTCCCGCGGAGTCTCCCATGGAGCCCTCCTATACCCATAGCTCTTAGCGGTTACCAGCCAGTTATAGTATAACTGAGCAACCGGATCCTTTATCCTCTTAAGCCTTAAGGCAGCACGGTACAAGTTCCTGGTTAAACCACGCTTAAGAGGGTTGAAGTAACCGGTGAAATACATCCTATACCTGTATAGAAAATACCCGATAACCCCCAAGAGGATCAAGTACATGATCAACTCTATATAGGCAGTCGATACGCTGGGGCTTGAAACCGTTGGAGCGGATGGTATGGGTGCAAATTGTGGAGGGTTAAACTCGGGCTTATTAATATTTGGAAGTAACTTACTACCACCAGCGAGCTCTGAGAGAGAAGTACTCCTACTAGGCTTTAAGTTAATAGCAGTTCCAAGAATTTTCTCGAGATATTCAACATCTTCTCCACTAAGCTTTCCACTACCGAGTTTTAAAGCTAAATCTTTAAGGCTTGGATCATTCAATAATTTGGAGGCTGTAACAGTGTACTTGAGTAAATCAATTGTAGTCTCATTACTTCCAACCTCCTCTACGCTAGAAACAAATGCAAGGGCTTTATCAAGATCCTCCCGGCCCGTTCCATTAGAATAATTCTTATTAAGGTAATCCTGTAATTCCGACAATAACCTGTTAGCTTCATCTATATCGCCCCTGCTAAGAGCGGCCTCGATCCTGTCAACATATGAGTTTACAGTGGTATCATTTAGTCCCCGGAGTGTTTCAAGATAGTTTATTAACGCTGTATTATTAACTCTAGCACCAGAGGATGGAACGTATTCATCATTCCTCTTAACAATACCATACACGGGTTTAGGGATAACTGATGGTAGAAGTAGTAAGGTAATCAAAACTAGTAGAATAAACGGGTTAAACTTTCTCCAAACCATTAAATCACCGGTAAAGCCTGCTATTTATAGGTAGATAAGCATTATTATTTATAATTATTAAATCCGGCTCCTATAAATGGTGTTACAGCTTGAAGCTTATTGGGATGATCCACCTACCTAGAACATATGATAGAACCGGAGAGCTCGAAGATATTAATAGTTATGCATTGAGGGAAGCAGGGAAACTCGCTGATGCTGGATTCGATGGATTCATAGTTGAAAACTATAACGACTACCCCTTCCCCAGGGGGAGAATCGAGGAGTCAACACTGTTTATAATGGGGAGAGTCCTTGAAAGCCTGAGGAAAGAATTCAGGGATAAATTGATCGGTGTAAATATTCTGAGGAACGACGCCTTAGACTCTGTTAAGCTAGCATGTGAGGGTTCTGCTGATTTCATAAGGGTTAACGCATACCTCGAACCAGTATGGGCTCCGGAAGGACTACTTGAACCAGTAGGTTATGAAGTATACAGGTTTAAGGAGAAGAATAATTGTAATGTGAAAATATACGCTGATGTAAACGTTAAACACTCAAAACCAATCCTAGATTATGTTACAGCGCTGAAAAACCTTGTCTGGAGGGGGCGTGTTGACGGAGTAATAGTATCGGGGTCGGCAACAGGCTCGGAGACAAGCCCGCTACACGTATACCTTGCTAGGAAGATAGCACCTGGTAATGTAGAAGTAATTGTTGGTAGTGGGGTAACACTGGATAATGCCGGTCTCTACGTGGGAGTTGCTGATGCATTAATAATTGGTACATGGATTAAGGAGGGAGGTATAACTACTAACCCCATAGACCCGGAGAAGGCTAGGATGATGGTGGATAGGGTTAGGTGGCTTGAAAAAATCCGTGGGTTAAGCTAGGCTAGGTGTAAATACTGGGGCCAGACTCCTCCTTACTGCTCAGGAGATCATTTATTAGTTCCTCTGCATCCTCCCGGCTCATACCTACACGGTTAACAAGGTAGTTTACTAGTCTATCCCGGCCCCAGCCTTCCTCGATGTGTTTACGGACAAGCATTACTAGCTGGTTAAACATAAGCTTAGTAAACTCTTCCTCGAGGCCCAATGCTTTAACAGCGGCGTTAACGGATGCTATAAGCATAGCTAGTGCATCATTAAACTCCTGCTTCCCAAGGGTTTTAACACTCAGATCTACAGCGACGTTAACATAGTCGTCATCATCAAATAATAGAAACTTGGCTAAAGGCGCGGCATTCATCCTTAATAATTTATGGTAGATTCGTAGTCTTTCATCCTTGTCGAGGCTAATAGTTGGATAATTAGTAGTTGCTGTAAGCCTTACAACGCCGATATCATCATCACACCAAGCAACTATATTAATAGGGAATTTCGGGTGGATAGTCTTCAAAGACCCGTCTTCCTGTTCTTCAACCTCCCACGGGAAATCTACGAGATTATCGGCATCAGGCCTGCCCTCGATGAGCCAGTTCTTTATCTTACCCATTGTCTCCTTACAGCTAGGCATGGCTAACACATCTAAGATCCTCTATTGTAGGGTGAATGTATACAATAATTAGTTATTATGTGTTCTACAAATATTAGTTGCGATTAACGTTATATGAGTGAGTCGAGGTATTCTAGACTAGCCCATTTAGGATTCTCTTCTGCTTCTGCACATACTTCATCAATTAGCTTCTCCAATGCTTCAAGGGGTTCAAGCCCTCTATCAAAGATTAATTCGTGCAGTTTCTCGTAATGCCTCCTAACCTCCCAGTAGTACTGCTTCAATAGTTTCCAGGGAGGCTCTATTTGGGGCCCCTTCCCAACTCCGGGGCAGTAGGTATCGACTGTCTCTTATACACATCTCCG
>WAON01000014.1 GCA_015521265.1 Desulfurococcales archaeon | reverse complement strand
ATCTTTAAAAATTATTACCAATGTATTAATAATCATGCAGGGTATAATACCGTTATAGCGTGTAATGACTCGGAGAAGGGTGGTGTAGGAGTGAAAGCGGTAGCGGAGGAGAAGGGTAAGATACTGCTGAGTCCAAGCGAGCTAAGAAAGCTTCCGGCCGAAGAAGTAGCGAAGAGGCTGGGCGTTGATCCCAGGAAGGGGCTTAGCAGCGAGGAAGCCCGTAGAAGACTCAGGGTCTATGGTCCCAACGAGATCCCGGAGAAAAAGGTCCACCCGATAGTAAAGTTCTTAAGATACTTCTGGGGCCCTATACCATGGATGATCGAGGCGGCAGCTATAATATCAGCCGTGATACAGCACTGGGTAGACTTCTGGATAATAATATCACTGCTATTAACAAATGCAATCGTGGGGTTCTGGCAGGAATACAAGGCGGAAAACATCATCGAATACCTTAAGAAGAAGCTGAGCCAGACCGCTAGGGTTCTCCGAGACGGTAAGTGGAGGGTAATACCTGCGAGGGAGCTGGTTCCGGGAGATATCGTTAGGCTGAGGATCGGGGACATAGTTCCAGCCGATATAAAGCTATTGGAGGGCGAATACCTGCTCGTAGACGAGTCAGTGCTTACCGGTGAATCAGTACCCGTCGAGAAACACGTTAACGAGATAGTTTTCTCCGGCTCAATTGTTAAGAAGGGAGAAATGACGGGGGTAGTGATCGGAACGGGCCTAAACACTTTCTTCGGCAAAACAGTACAATTAGTGCAAAGAGCTGAGACAACGAGTAGGTATCAGAAACTAATACTCACTATCGGCGACTTCCTCATAGTACTAACAATACTACTAGCATCAATAATGGTAGTAATAGAAATGTTTAGGGGAGAGTCATTACTGGAACTACTCCGCTTCGCCCTAGTATTAACGGTAGCAGCAATACCCGCAGCAATGCCCGCAGTATTATCGATAACAATGGCTATAGGAGCATACGCGCTCGCAAAGAAGCAAGCGATTGTTAGGAAACTTGTAGCGATAGAGGAAATGGCCGGGGTAGACGTGTTATGCGCGGATAAAACCGGGACATTGACAAAGAACGAGTTAACAGTTTATGATCCCGTTCCGGTAACCGAAGGCTACACGGAGGCGGACGTAGTATTCTACGCGGCCCTAGCATCTAGGGAGGAAGACCAGGACCCAATAGACCTAGCAGTACTGAGGGCAGCGGAGAAATACGGTTTAACAGAGAAGATCAAGCAGTATAAACAGGTAAAGTTCACGCCCTTCGACCCGGTAATCAAAAGGACGGAGGCAATAGTACAGGGGCCGAACGGCGAAGTATTCGGGGTAGCAAAGGGAGCACCCCAAGTTATACTAGACCTAGTGGGTGCAGATGAAGAACTAAGGAGAAAAGTAATGGAAAAAGTAGACTACCATGCTAGGAAAGGCTTTAGAACAATAGGCGTCGCTAGGACGATTAACGGTACGGAGAAATGGGTATACGTAGGACTAATACCCTTATTCGACCCACCGAGAGAAGACGCGGCTGAAACGATAAAGTTCCTCAAAAAGATGGGTATAAGGGTTAAAATGATCACTGGAGACCACGTCGCAATAGCCCGGCAGATAGCGGCAATGCTGGGAATAGGGAGGAAAATATACACCATAGATGAGCTCAAGAAGCTTCGTCAGAGCGAGTCCGATCGATTAATAGAGGAAGCCGATGGATTCGCCCAGGTATTCCCGGAGCATAAATACATGATCGTAGACGCCCTGCAGAGGAAGGGACACGTAGTAGCAATGACCGGAGACGGAGTAAACGATGCCCCAGCACTGAAGAAAGCCGATGTAGGAATAGCAGTTGCAAACGCAACCGATGCAGCAAGAGCCGCGGCGGACATAGTAATGCTGGCCCCGGGAATATCCGTTATTAAGGATGCACTCGTAGAGGCAAGGAAGATCTTTAAGAGAATGTACAGCTACGTAGTATACAGGATCACGGAGACTATACGCGTATTATTCTTCATAGCATTATCAATCATAGCCTTCAACTTCTACCCGGTAACAACGATACAGATAATCCTGCTAGCACTACTAAACGACCTACCAATACTGAGCATAGCATACGACAACGTGAAAACCGGGAGGAAACCGGAGAAGTGGAATATACCAGTAATACTAGCAGTATCTACAACCCTAGGCGTAGTAGGCGTAATAGAATCCTTCCTACTACTATGGATAGGAGTAGAAGTATTCAGATTCAACCCCGCGACACAGATGGGCTTAATACAGACCTATATCTTCCTCAAACTAGCAGTAGCAGGCCACTTAACAATATTCGTAACAAGAACAAAGGATCCATTCTACAGCATACCACCAGGCAAATGGCTATTCTGGACAGCCGTCCTAACAAAAATAATCGCTACAATTGTAGCAATATACGGCTTCGGACTAGTAACACCGATACCAGCATGGCTAGCAGGACTTGTATGGATATACTGCCTAGTATGGTTCCTAATAGAAGACGCCGCCAAGCTATCAATATACAGGATGGTAGAAGCCAGGACGCTGCCTATAAAGATCAGGCACTATAAAGGATACTTCTAACCCTAGGCATTTTTCCCTTATTTTTCCTTTCATCACCTACCATATCCTTTCGAGAAAAATCTTTAACACGAATAATACGAGTATTTTTAGAATAACCCCAGAATTAGGGGGTATCGGGGGGTAGGAGTATTGAAGAAGCCGGCTACTTTACTATTCTTACTATTACTGTTTTATTCACTAAGCATAGTATCAGTAGGGCAAGGGAACGTAGTCGACATATACCCTTCAATGAGCCATGACGAGATACAGTCTATACTGGGATCCCTAATGCCCGGCTCTATCGTAGTTTTCCACCCCGGAACATACCCTGGAGACTACACTGTTACCGGTGTGGGAGACATTGTGATCAAAGGTGTGGATGCAGTATTAAACTCATCGACAAACGGCTTCACGCTAGGTAATAGTGCTGGAAACATAGTCGTCGAAGGCTTCACCTTCTACAACATATCCGGGACCGCGATTAAAGCCTCCAACACCAACGGCCTGATCATCCGGGATGTATCAATTATAAACAGCGGGGTAGGAATAAGCCTTTCATCTATGAGCAATGCATCGATCACTAGCGTCGAGATAGATAATACTGTTCTCGGAATAATGCTCGAATCGATCAGTAGAGTAGCAATAAACAACACCGTAATAACAAACAACGAAAAGGGGATCGTTGCAGAACAGGTTTCCAGCATCTACTTATTTAATTCGTCTATTATCAATTGCGGTACAGGCATAGTCGTTGATCACGGATCATTTGAATCAATATACACAGTATACTCGGGCAACAATGTAGCGGTGAATGCGTCATCCTCGAGCATAACAATGTACTTCAACCAATTCCTAAACAACAAGGAAAACGCCGTGCTGAGCCAGGTATCCTCGGCAGCCTTCACTACCGGCACAGCAATAGACTACGAGTATAATGGTCAATGGTATCATGGAGTGGTTGGAAACTACTGGAGCGGTACAGGATGTAATGATACGGATGGAGACGGGATTGGTGAATCACCGGTATCAGTAGCGCCGGGGTATTATGATACAGCACCGATCTGCCCATCATACACGATCACAGACTACCAATTATACTTCATAAACCCAGACCTCATAGTAGTACAGCATAATAACACGGTGCAACTAGTAAAGTGGAGAAATGATAGGAAGGAGAAGATAACACTGACAGGTAAAGCATGGTATGTATTCTACCACCCAGTACTCGGAACTATAAAGATGAAATGGCCCGCGATAACGATCGTGGAAAACCTAACAATGACCCAGCTACCCGGGAATATAAGGATAGCATCGACTTCAAAGATAATAGATTACAAGGTATCAAGCACTAACATAACCATTATACAGGATAAGCCCGGCCAGATCGCACTAGCCATCCCCGGCATGGAGCCCGTATTAATAATTAAAAACAATGAGACAATAACGCCAAAGCCAAGATATATACTGTACAATGATGAAATATGGACAATGACAAACGGAGTAGATCCCGTGAAAGTAGTAATCATGTTACAACCAATACCGGCACCGGAGCCGAGGATCATACCATTAATCCTATTATCCGCAATAATAATGATACTGTTCATGAAAACAATGCATTATAGGAGAAACCACAATTAAACAAATTAAATAAAGACTAGTTAGTCCCCTCCCTCATCTTCTAGTTTCTCGATCCTTGCCTTACTTGATATTATCGCTGAAACCCCCTCCGGGTCCTCGAGGACCACTGTATACTCTACTTGTCCATCCCTAGCCTTCTTCAATAGTTCGATTTTCTCCCTACACTTCTCCAGCGATGCTTTCTCATCACTGCAGAGGAACTCGGCTTTCTCCAACACGTCGATGATAATACCTTCTACAGTCGTAATATATCCTTTAGCAGCTGGGCCGGGCTTAATCTCAACTCCTAGCTCGGGTATCTTAATCGTCGCTGTCGAGGCACGGATTACCAGTGCATTAACATCATCCGGAGACTCGACACGGTAAACAATCCTCCTAGGCCCACGCGGCTCCGCTAAGCGTACATCACTCCACCTATAACCACAGCGAGGACACTTACCAGTGGAAATAATTACCTTACCAACCATAGGCATATCATACAAGTACTCCTCAACAATCATACTACTACCACAAACAGGACAATTAACACTATACTCCAATATCTTCCTCGGACCACTATCCTCCTCCATAATCCAACCAATACCCCCGCAGCCCATAATAATGATGAAACCAGGTATTCGTTTAATTTAGCTAGTATGATAGGCTCCAAGGCTTTTAAAGATTGATTAAAATACTCCAAATGTAGTAAAATCTATCAATTATAAGCTCTATATATTCATTGAAATACTAGACAAACCCTTGATAAAATACATAGCTTCTAGGATATTTTCGGAAAAACACTTTATACTCCGAATAAATAATATAATCCGAGGAGTCCCGAATTGTCCGGAATAATTCTCAAAGTTGGTAAGAAAGGAGAGATCTATACGACAAGGATGATTAGGGAGAAGCTGGGTATTAAGGAGGGTGGAAAAGTTATTGCATACGTTATCGGAAACACGCTTGTAATCACACCCCTCCCCAGTATTGAGGAAAAAATTAAACGCACCGTGATCAAGCTCACGCCCACTGAAGCCGAGGAGATCAGTGAAGAAGCCCAGAGAGAGGAAGGGATCTATGGATAAACTACTTCTAGATACTACTTATTTACTCCCCCTAGTTGGGATCGATATAGGCTTAAAACATTATAGCGAAATATTTCCTAAGCTCCACTACTACTACGAGCTCTACTACACTCCACTCTCAATTATTGAGGCAAAATGGATCGTTATCAAAACTATTAAACGCTTAAAAGACAAATCATTAAAGCAGAGGCTTCTAAAAGAGTATAGGAACGGTGTGGACCTGTTACAAGCTTCAAACTATTACAAATCTACAGTAATTACAAACGGCTTAATCGAGGAGATCGCTGATGAACTACTAGATAAGGGTATAAAAGATTATTTTGACAGAATGATCTATGCAACAGCAGCCTATTACAATGCAGTACTACTTACCGAAGACGAAGCGTTAAGAAAATTATACAATAAGCGTAAAACCATATTAAAACCCAATAGAGTTATCGACTGGAACACGATTATATCAATAATAAAACCTGAACAATAGTACTACATGCTATTTACCAGTATATTACAGTGATCACACGAGGAGGGATTTTATGAGCTATAAAAACATTTAATACATACCGAGAAACACCACGGTACGTGGAGAAACACAGTAAAGCCCATATATTGGTGAAAGCGTTGCCTAGATTCAACGTGATCAACATCTTCGATCCATGGAAAAGCCCACTATGCACTTGTCCAAGGAAGTACAGCCTACACCCCTATACTGGCTGCAGCCACTTCTGCCTATACTGTTATGCAACATCTTACATTGGTAGAAAGCCTAGTACTCCGAAGAAACACTTCATCGAT
>WAON01000013.1 GCA_015521265.1 Desulfurococcales archaeon | reverse complement strand
CAAACAAGATAATCCTACTACCCGGAACCATTGAAGAACTAAGCCCCGGAGAAGAAACAGTATTAATATCACTAACAAACCAATCAATCACGAGCAAAAACCTAACAATAGGAATACAACCATGCAAAGACAATGAAAAACTGCTAGAATACTATAAACAAACAACAAATAATACAGGAAAACACATAGAAGAATGCAGAAACAATCCAAAATGCATAGGAGCTGCAGTAAACCATACATACTGCACGTTAAAAACTGGCCAGTACTAATCCGTAACAAGACTACCTGTTGTAAAATAATAGACGGAATAAACCACTGCATAATACAATCCTCAACAGCGAAAACATGCTATAAAAACACAATAATAACAATCCAAGGAAGCCTAGAAACAAAAACACTCCTAGAACTCATAAACAACCTAACACCCAACCAATAACTAGTAATAATTCAATTGGAAAGAATAAATATATTGATACAACAGGCTATACCTTTATATATAAACGACCCGCTCAACCAGATCGATACATATTAGTGAATAGTAGATTTTACTTAAAAATACTATCAACAACCTTCTTATACTCTACAATACTGGTAGTTTTCAAGGGGTCGAGCCCCCTTATACGGGCTAGTCTAACGCTGGCTAAGCCGAATACTAGGCTGCCGTATAGTAGTTTCTCGAGTAGCGTCTCGCCTTTTAATAATAGTCTGTAAGTCGGGATATTATTCTCCTTATAGATTTTTTCCATGTAGTCTACAAGCCTTGATCCAACACTATCAGATGGATCGCTTACTAGTATAGTCGTATACTTGTTTTCATAGGGCTTCTCCCAGCCCACGATATCATTATGCATCCACTCCGGGGCAGCTTCAACCTTAACAGGGATCTTACTATTCTCGTTAAACTCGTTCTTAACCCTCCAAGCAAGAGGTTCTAGAGGTGAATGAGTAGCAAGTATTAACAGCCCCCTATTCTCATGGATGAACGACGCTATATCATAGGCTTTATCAGTAGCCTCCCCCATCACACCCGTTAAGAAATCATATGCACGCTTCGCAGTATCCCGGGAAACAATGCTTATACCGGAAGAATCAAGTAGTCCGAGTATACGGTAAAGCATGTGTGGAAGCGCGGTACGTGGAGCAATACCCTTAACAACCGGTAGAAACAACACGTTATCCCTACGAGCATACTCCTCCAACAAGCCATCACTAGAAACAACAACCACCCTAGCACCGTGCTTCCTAACAGACTCGTAGAACAACCTAGTCTCCAACGTGTTACCACTATAACTAATAACAACAGCTAAATCACCACTATCCACAAAGCCTGGAACCATGTAGTGTTTAACAGTAATCACCGGCAACCCTCCATTAACCAGTGAGAGGGCAGACAAGTAATCACCAACAATACCACTACCACCCATACCGGCAACAATAATACTCCTAAACACACCGCTAATACTCCAATCACTCCAATGCTTCAAACCATCCTCTAACTGGTTAAGCCAGCCAAGATAATACTCCTCCAACAACACACACCCCCATAACACATCAAAGACACTACTCAACAATTATACCTATACACCAATACCAGAATAAAAAACCATAAAATACTAGTAGGAAAACACGGATTAACCGAGGGGAATAAGTAGTTGAACAAGCTGGATAGAATAGCCTACAAGTTAACACGCGGTAAATGGATAATTATAAGTCACTATATGAACCCGAAACTACTACTAATACATAAAACTGTTAAACAAGTAGAAGGGCCAGCACTAATAATAGACCCGGGGAAACTCTACGAGTCATTACTGGGAAGAATAGATGAATACCCCGAAAATATAATTATAACGCAGGAAGAAATCACCGGAAGCTATGTATTAACAGTCTATATCGAACCAGTAAGAATACCGTGGGGCAGGTCTGGGAACATAATAGTGACGAAAACACCCGGAGAAGGCTTAAGAACGCCGAAAAACTACAGGAAAGCATGGATACGGAGAGTAGGAGAAAACTACGAGTTAAGAATAGGATATGAAACAATAAGATTCAAAATAAGTAGCGGCGAACTAATACCAGTTAAAGACTTAAATAAGAGAGAAGAGGAAGCACTAGAGTTATTGAGAGAAGCAATGATCGAGTACGGCGAGCTAACAACTAGAGACACAGTAGTACTACTAGCAAGCAGCATGGACATACCCCGAAGCGAGGCACGGAGAATACTCTCAAGCCTAGTACAGAAAAAATATTTGAGTATAAGGAAGGGATACATAAACCTGTAATGATGAAGGCGTCCTAGGCGGAATGAAAGAAGAGAGGATGAAGAAGGTCACGGTGCTGAGCTGCTACAATCATAGTTAACTAGTGATTCATCAAATAACAGCTTCATCAAGCCCAGCTTCTTCATAACAATGTTGATATAATCATATATTATCTCCCTCTTAACACCGAGACGCTCAGCCCTCCTCAACACTATCTCCTCTACAACAGCGTATCTCCTATACCTCTCATTAAGATCCTTCCACGGTATACCAGTCATAGCCTTCATAACCTCCCGATCAATAGGTATAACGCCCTTATGCATTAGGAACGCAATAATCGGATACCCCACATAGCCTCGGAGCCTAGTACCATTATCACTACTATAAACCCTATTATCCGGGAGCACAACTACCTTGTAAACCCTGTCCCCCCTACTACTAGTAACCTCGGCGGAGTATTCGCAGAGAGGCTTAAGCCTCCCATCACCCAGGGCACCAATAGCTTCCAACACTTTAATCCGGGGAGGTTTACGGAGCACCGTCATAGGGGATCACTCCACTACAAGCCTTAAAACAAGAGGATCACGCTTAACCACAACACCCTTACCAGCAAACATCTGCCCAACACCAAGCCTCAACAACTCCTCATGCTTCTCCCTAGGAATCAACACGTAGAAACCTGCAGGCTCATCGTTTACACTACCCTGAATATATAGTGCAGGCTCATCAAAACCCTCCGGAGACTCGAACCCCACGATCACGCCCTCAAACAACACGGTCTCGCCACTACTCAACACGGAACACCCGATCAACCCTCTAGGAATATATAGTGTAAAAACAAAGTATTAACACTAATCCCCTCCAACCCGTAAAAAACCCTCGAAAAACACGCTAAATCTTCTTATACAGCGGTACTAGATAAATAATACTAGTAGAACCCGTGTATCAATACCTTGTATCGGTGTATAAACCTTGACAACACCAATTATAGAAAACGAGCTTAGCACAGGCCTCGTAATAGCGGGTGCATACGCGGACAAGCTGCGTAGAACACTATTCGCATAACTAAGAGACTATGTAAAGAAGAACAGGGAAGTAGGAAAAGAAATCGCGAGGGCGGCTGGAGAAGTAAACAGACTACTATACTATATCCTAGTAGAAGAATTAAAGAGTGATAAAGGAGACGTTGTAAGGATAAGGATAAAGTACAGTTTCAACCCTGAAACAATGGAGATCAAATGGAAATACGACACGTTAAGAGTAGAATACTTCAAGAGAGTACCAGATGAAGAAGTCGCAAAAATAGTGGAGAAAGTAATAAAGGAGAAACTAGCACGAGTAATGGAGGAATATAAGCGTCCAGTAGAAGAGAAAACAGAGGAAAAAACCGAGGCTGTAAAAGAAGAATGGTCCACGCAGCAAACAATAGGCATAGCTGAAGGAACACAACCACTAGAAAAACCAGTATTAAAAGAGGAAATAGAGGAAAAACCCGTCGAGGAAAAAACTACTATACTCGAGGCAATAGCGAGAGCAGACCCCATAGGCGCAACACTACACGGAGGAGTAATATTCAAGCTAAGCAATGAGAAGGGAGAATCGCTGGGAATAGCAAGCATCGAACCAGTAGCGGGACAATACTACATCGAAGCAGTAATAATAGGAGAGCATGGGAAAGCCTATAAGGCAAGAATAAAAGCAGAAGCAGACCCAGACACATACACGGAGCACCCCGAGAAAATAGTGGAAGAACTAAGAAAAGCAGGTATAGTAGAGATCACTAAGGAAGAAGCAGAACAAGTAATCAAGGCTAAAATGGAGGAGCTTACATGAAGAAAGCCGGCGTAATAGCCGGTACAGCTCTTAGAGGAGCCTTTCAGGGATCAATACTAGAAATAGACACTCTCCACGGAAGAGTAAAATACATGTATACAACAACTGAGCCTAGACTAGTAGTAATACCAAGACACGGATTCAGAGAACACATACCATCAAACATGGTAAACTACAAAGCAATAATATCAGCCCTACAACACCACGGTGTAGAATATGTTTTTTCAACGATACTGGGAACACGCTTAACCCATGAATACGAGATAGGAGACATAGTAATACCAAACGACGTAATAGACCTAACAAAATCCAGGCAAACAACGCTATTCATAGACAAAGCCCGTACAATAGATACATCCCAGCTATTCTCCGAGAAAATGAGGAAGATAATAATAGAAGAACTAGGAAAAACCGGGCTGAGAGTACACGGTGAAGGAGTAGTAGTCGTAACAGAAGGACCCAGGCCCGAGACACCAGCAGAGGCCAGAATGTATAGAATGCTTGGCGGAACACTAGTATCAACAAGCCTAGCACCAGAAGTCTTCATGGCTAGAGAAGCAGGGATGGAATACGTAGCGATAGCGATAATAGTGAATAAAGCAGCTGATGAAGAGGGGAAAATACCGTGGGATAAGGTTAGTAGTCTAATCGAAGAATTAAAACCTATGCTTAGAGAAGCAATACTAAGAAGTGCCCAGAGACTCCTCAGCGGTAATGAATGAGGAATAATACTCATTAATCAAGCCCAGGAAGTCTTCAAGCCTATTACGCGGGATACGTGCACCTGCTGCAAAGGAATGCCCACCACCAGTACCGCCAACCAGCCCTGAAACCCGGCGTAGGAGTCTATTCAGATCAACAACCATACTCCTAAGACTCATCACCAACACGTTACCCCTCTCCTCATAAGCTAGCCCGACAGGTTTACCACTATAAATCAAAGCATAGTTAGCAGCCCTCCCAAGACTACCCGGTGGATTAGCAACAATAGCAACAACCCCGCGGACACTAAGGCTATTCTTTACCCAAAGCCTCAAAGCCTCATCCCTACGACTCTGCACCAAGGCATGGAGCAATAGTTCTGAATCGCTACTGGGAAGCTCGTTCCGGGCGAGCATCTTCAAAATATCACGCTTGAAATCATAGAGTTTCCTAGAACCCTCCAAACCCTGCACGAGCACGCCGGCCTCGAAATAGATCATCCTTTTATCCCATCTTCTAAGCATAGATTTAACCCAAACAGTCTCATCCAAGTAATCGCCTATAGCACCATACAAGGCTACCCTAGAATACTCCTCTCCCAAACCCCTCTCGGCGAAAAACCTATATGTGAGTTCTGAAGCGGAACAACAAGTATCATGAACCACCACACCCGATAGATCCTTGGGCCTAAGCCCCAATGGCTCAGGGTGGTGATCAATATATATTAACTCCCCCCAGGAACTAATCCTGTGAAACAACTCTTTAATTTCGCCGAGATGGGCCTCGCTCAACGCAATATCAGCGATAAAAACATTATCACCATGCTCAACGAACTCCCTAAGATCACCGGCTAACCCTGCTGGATGAGTAAAATAAACCGATACATCATGGCCGTGAGATGAAAAATAATAATATGCTAAAGCACCGGAGACAACGCCATCACTATCGCCGTGCACAAGTAGAACCCACCTAGCCAATACAAACCACCCTAAGACAACCATAGGGGTCGGGCCCGCGCAGAAACCTCATCGCCCCACAACCCGAATAGAAGGGTTGAAGGGCTAGGGCCTGCTAAGCCTCCTCATCCCACTACAATTAAAGTATTACATACCTAGAACCTTAAAACCAAATCCATAACCCATAGAGTAAACGGGTAAAGATATGAGAATCCACCGGTGAACAATGACTTGCCGCAGAAAATAGACGTAGGGCAGGCTCCAGAAGATATACTGGAGCTATCGAATGAAGAGATAATGGAGGAATTCCTAGCAATACTCGAAGCAAGCGGTGCAAGCCCGGAAACAGTGAAATCCTATCGAGCAGCGATAAAGGATTTCCTAGAATACATTGGAGATAAACCATTAAGAAACGTAAGGATAACAGATGTGATCAAGTGGCGAAACCACAGGCTGAAAAACGGCTTCCACAAAACAAGGAGCAGGGATAAGAATTCACAGAAAGTAACACTACACTACTACAACCTATTCATTAGGAGATTCCTAAAATGGCTAGGCATAAGGATCCATATACCAAACGTTAAGAAACCGCCTAGAAGGATAGAAACGCTGAGCGATGAAGAAATAAGAAAGCTATACAAAGCTGTGAAAAACCCGCTAGACAAGATAATACTAGACCTACTACTAGATACCGGGCTACGTAGCAAGGAATTATTAGGACTAAGAGTTAGAGACATAGATTTTGAAAACAATGTTATAGCAGTATTCAATGCAAAATATGGGAAGGAGAGGAAAGTAATAGCAACCCCACAAACAATACAAGAACTAAAAACATGGATACAGCTCAACAACCTAGGCGAAAACGATAAGATAATACCACTAACATACAGCGGACTATACAAGAGACTGAAAAGACTAGCAAAGAGAGCAGGAGTAAACCCATCAAAAATACACCCACACATATTCCGCCACACCTTCGCAACAAGAGCATTGCGTGGAGGAATGAACATATTATCACTACAAAGACTATTAGGACACAGCGATATAAGAACTACACAGATCTACACACACTTAACAATAGAAGATATAAGAACAGAATACATGCAGGCAATGACAACAACTAGGAAATGCCCAGTATGCGGAAAACCAGTACCACTAAACGCTCAGTACTGCCCCTACTGTGGAACACCACTAAGCAATAAAGAAAAATACACCCTGCAAACCAGCACGTACTAGGGGGAGACTACTTTATCGATTGAAGCTCCTCGAGGATCCTAGCAAGCGCAACCCTGGGAACATTCTTATAGTTAGGATTACTACTCCTATAATGCTCAACCAGCCTCCCACCATCACTAACCGGGTACTCGCCAGCTCTATAATCATTAAGAACATCGATAAAGGAATCATCAAAAACAACAACGATCAGTGGATTAACAGGTATCCTCCAATGCTCACCACTATGCTTAACCCTTAAAAGCTCCCTCAAATACTCATCCTCATCCTCCACACCCCTATATTCTACACGGTAATACTCCGATATATAGTGGGAAACAATCAACGCAACCAGCTCGCCTCCTCGACTAACACGAATAGTCTCCAACTCACTATGATCAAGCAATACAGCATGACTACCCCTACTAACACTAAAACCCCTACCAACAATAAACCCGGTAAAATCATCTAGATCATTAACCCTAACCAATACAATCTTCACAATACACCACCAACAACAATAAACCGGGAAAACCCTTAAATAAGATTCACAGATAACAAGAAATACATTATTTAATAAATTACTAGTTATTAATCCGTAAAAATTACCTAATACAAATCAAACTCCCTATTATTCAATAAATGAAAAAGATCAAGTTAAACAATCGTTTAAGGCAAAAAATAAATATTTTCCAAGTAAAAAACTTGTGGGAGCCATGAGGGTAATCCTTGTGGTATTGTTGCTCCTTGTAATCCTTGCGCCGATAAAAACCCCTGTAATAAGCGACAGTAGTAGCAACTACTATCCAATCAATATAGTCAGGAACGAGGAATATCTTGTCGATGTAATAAATCCTGCTGAAGCTTTAAACTTTACATCATATCTAACAACATACAACAATATTCAACTGGTGAACCAGTTACTAATTACGGATGGGATAGGTTCGTTAGAGGAGGATGGATACGTATCATACTTCAACAACAACTACCCGTACAAAATCGTCAATATAACTGATATAAACAATATAAACTCGGTAGAAGACCTCGTAAACATTATTAAGAAGTCTAAAGTCTTTATGCTGGTATCAAAATCTTACTCCTACTGGATGCAATACGATAGTGAAAGCAAGAAGTTAACCATACATACATACCTCGTAGTCAACAGCCACATTATAAGCTCAACCGATCTAGGCTATTACGACTACCTACACAGTGTACCGCCGGACAACTCACCTACAAGAGTAGCCCTCCTAGTAACCCCATTCTCCGGCGTACTTCACCCAGAACACTGGAAAGACTACTACGAACAAAAATATGGAAAACAAGTATACGAGGTAGAAACCGATCCTCCGGCGAGAGGGCTGTATTCAATAGATATTAGTATAGTCTTCGACTTCTACCCCATAGTTATACATGATGCCCTCGGCAAAGTACATTATTTTGCACCAGGCGAGTTTCCAAGGCTCTACTATAATAGTATAGATATAAGCCTAGCTGACTCAATACTCGATTATCCATCAATACTAGTGAACTTTATACATGTGTTCTTCACAGGTTCGGATTGTATTAATAGTGAAGCAACAGTAGAGCATGCATATTACACGGTTATGGCGGATAATGGCCAATTCGCTGTATCCCCCTCGACCTCGTTTGCCTATGAGATATTATCAGGTAGTTATCTCAGTGATTATGGATATGGGGGGCACTATAGGGTAGGTATAGTATATGGCGTAACAGGTACAAATGCACCATTGCTGATTCAAGATACAGGATCAGGTGGTGGCGGAGACGATGGAGGAGGCAATGGTAGCGGGAATAACGGAGGAAGCGGCGGTAATAGTGGTGGAGGAATGATATGCCCACCCGGATCTTCATGCAACTTACCTACAAGTAAGAACTTAGTTCCCAGTATGAATTTAATGAAATGGTGTTATAGAAATGACCAGTAATAAATTCGAATCAAGAAAGATTTTTTCTAATAGGAAAAACGTGATTGCAGGAACTATAACAGTTTTAATCGTTTTAATAATTATTTCTATATTTTACAACATATATACTCCCGGTAGTGAAGGTAATAGTTATAATACAGGGGTTTCGACTCCCTTAATTTCTAACAGGACTAGTATTCCAGGAGTTATAAATGCTCCAGGGCCTGAGAAGAGCTTTGTATCTCTTAAAAGAAGAGCCCCCACTCATCTCCCCGGTTATCCGCCTCGCCAAGCCTTCCAGTATCTAGGGAATATTACTGATCCTAGTATAGTTCCTAGGATTAATGAATCACACGAAATACATGACTGGCCGACCCTCTATAGTCATGTAGTGAAATTCCTAGAACTCGTAGGATTATCAACATCTAACTTCAGTATTACCGGGTTAGAACTAACATATTACTCGTGGGACCTATTCAGATTCAACGATACAAGAGTATTCTGCTACATGTGGAAGGTATTCATATACTATACTGGTGAGAAATGGAATGCTATATCCGTAACATTCGAATCCCTAACGGGCACTATAGTAAGCTTTAAAATAAACCGAGGACCCACGAGTATTTATGACATAATTAAGAAGAATAAATGGATCGTTGTGAATGAAACTAGGTTCCTCGAGTTTACGAATGTGCCCGTAATCACTAAAAATAATTACACAAGCTACCTCAACAACATGCTCTACACACTAAGCCTAGGCAGACCCCAACTCTACGAGGAGTTCAACATCGTCTATACTTGGAAGACGCCCTACGCATACTTCTTCCAAGCATACCTGGACAATAAGTCGATCTTTGAAATGTCCGACGTACTCCCCGGACCACCATTCTCTACTGCAAGCATTGGATATCAGGGAGAAGACGGTATTAGGAGGCTCTACGAGGTTCGATTCCCCATAGGATTACTAATTCATTTAAAACATATCGATCATAGACCATTAATTACTAGTAGTAAAGCCGTAGAAGAGGCTAAGAGGTTTATCATGGATAAGTTCCACGTCCCGGCGGATTCAATTATTGCTGATAAAGTTTGTGAAACCTATCTATTAGTAAAGCCTTGGACTATGGCTAATTTCTGGTGTGTAATATTGACGGTTTACGGTGTAGAAGTATATCATCCAACAATATACATAGACCCAATGAAGGGAGTTGTCTATGACTATAAGATATAGCATACTAATACTCCTACTCATAACCGTATCCATTCTCCCAGTTACGAGTCTCGTCCTCGGGGATGCAGGCGTAATACATTTTCAGGGTAGTGGTAACCTGCTCGGAGTCCTAGGCTACTACGACTATGATAGTGATGGTTTTAGTGAAGCATTCATATTCGATGCAACAATAGAGCAACCCGTAAAGTTTAGGCTAGAAATATATGGGGAGGAGGGGGTTGAACTACTAATTAACCTATCACAGCTTATTACTTCACAGCTACCAGTAATATCATACTATTACAGTCCGAATAATACATTATACCTAGCCTCGATCAGATACGTCGAATCAGGCAGCACGTACTATTACATACTGACAGTTGATGGAATAGACCTGGTTAATAGGAGGATCGTGTACTATACGGCTAAGATGCTACAAGGAATCTGTAGCTATGCCCAGTTCTCATGGATCGGGTTATCAAGCGTTTACAGAATGTACATGCTGTATAGCAGGTATTTACTGATAAATATGCCCCTACCACTAGTATGGAGCCCGGTATTATACATCCTGCTAGACACCAAGACAGACAAGATATCCTACTTCGAAATCCCAACAAACAATACCTATTTCTCATACTCCCCAATAGCCTCGCTAATAATAAGTGGGAGAGTATTGAGCGGGGGAATAAACCCCTACCCACCAATAAGTTATGGGGATAAATACGTCTTCATAGCAGTCAATGGATCAGTTTATAGCATTGATGAACAGGGCAGGCTTCACATTGAAGGCGTTATCAACACGAATAAATCATACATACTAACATATACGTTGAATAACCAGAACATAACGATCCTAGCTACACCCCCTATACATAAAAATGTAGTAATTGAAACCCTGGAAGGGAGGGGTCTAGATTGGAATTCTTATCATATACTACACCAGTATAATACTAGGCTAGACAACTACTACAACCTCGTAGTAGATACCCGGTATAACGAGGTAATGCTTATCAGAATTATGAATGAGAGCAGGAATAATCTACAGGAATCATACTTTACTGGAAACCTATACTTCTTCACGCCCAGAAGCAATATTTTTATAAAAACAAGTTTTAACCAGCCAGTTATAGGTGAAGCAATAAAGATAACAAGGGGGAAATACGCTCTACTGCTAACAAATAAGTATCTATTAATAGATACCAGCAAACTATACTACGGCTATACAAACACGAAACCCGTAATAGACAGCTTCTCAGCCGAGGACGGCGTAATGGGATACTATGATCCGGAAACCGGGGAGTTCACAGTTATAAACGTCCACAAACCAGCACACATACTGAGAAACTACGACATCTATATCATCAAAAACGCTGAATGGAACCTAAACATACAAACAAAACCCCTCTACGAACCAAGCCCAGCACTAATAATATTATTCACAGTAATAATCATAATTCTATTAAAACATAAT
>WAON01000012.1 GCA_015521265.1 Desulfurococcales archaeon | reverse complement strand
GGGAGAACCACCCGTTACATATATGGTTAGAGCTAAGACGGCACGGCTTAGACGAGTTTATTGATGAAGTCTATACGTTGTATGATCTCGAGGTAATGGGTGGTGTTGAGGAAGAATTATTCGATAAAGCATGGCTGATAAAGATAATCCTTAAAAAATGGGGTTTAACCCCTAGTGAAGCAGTATACATAGGCGATTACAGGCAGGATTATATTAGTAGTTTGAAAACTGGGGTTGAATTTATCGGTGTAGCTTTTAGTAGGGAGAGGGCTGAATGCCTTAGATCAGTTGGTGCGGAAAGGATCGCGATGGATCTGGAGGAAGCACTATACTACCTACTAGAAATTATGAGGGAGAGAGGAGAGGAGAAAAGGAGAAAAGAATAACATACAATGGATAATTCCTTTTAGGGACCAGGCGTTGCCGAGTACCTGCCGTCGGGTCCTAGTACTGCTAATTTCCTCTCGGTTAACAACATTAATGCATGCCTTATCTTGTCCTCGCTAGCGATCCCTGATAGGATAGCGTGGATTTCTCGTAGATTCATGGGTTTCTCACTGATCAATCCATAGATAATATCCATTAACTGATCCTCATTTGGGGCTGTCATCAACACTATATCGTCGTCTTCATGGAGAACCCTCAACCTTATCTTTTTACTAAAATACTCGATCTCCTCTGGTGTAAGGTTTATATTGCTCATCTACCGTTCTCCTCCACGAACACTCTATTTCCAATCTAATCCTAATTATACTACGGGTCCTTCAGATATTATTTTTGGTTACATCCAGCTAAGCATAAACATGAATAATAGACCCTTATATAATGTGTTATGAGTAATTACCGTGTACTTGTCGGCATCGTTGCTGATTAATACTGGTTGGGGATAAGTTGACTAGGACTGCAGTATTACTGATTAAAACACCGCAGACGAAGTACAGTATTAACGCATTAACAGCAGTACTTGATCGAGAAACTAATG
Source organism: Desulfurococcales archaeon (assembly GCA_015521265.1). Classification (GTDB taxonomy): domain Archaea; phylum Thermoproteota; class Thermoprotei_A; order Sulfolobales; family Desulfurococcaceae; genus WAON01. The sequence goes on along the minus strand of WAON01000012.1, from coordinate 9,466 downwards.
CATCGATACTCGTTGTTGAAAAACCAAGCATAGTCTTCGACCTACTAGTAAGGCTTAGGGAGAAATATGATCGATTAATAATAGGAATAAGCCTATTAACATACATGCTAGCCGATGATTCCTTCCTAGAATACATTACCACGCTGAATTCCAATGCGGGGAAATTAAAAGTTATAACGGTTGCAGGAGGCCCCCACGCGACAGGGGATCCTCTGGGAACACTATTCAGCCTAGGCTTCAAATACACGGTGATCGGGGAAGGAGAAGAAACTTTTCCAGACCTGGTGAATACTATAAGTAGTGGTGGAGACCCACTCAGCGTTAAGGGGTTGTATACAATAGTTAATGGTAAACCCTTCTTTACTGGTAGGAGGAAACCCGTAAACCTAGACGATTACCCTCCATACCCCTATTGGAGATATATGTTTAACCCGATAGAAATAACTCGAGGCTGCCCCTACGGCTGCAAGTATTGTCAAGTAAGCTATATGCACGGCTTCAGCCTTAGACATAGGAGTATTGACAACATCGTATATTATACTAGATACATGGCTATGCAGGGGTTGAGGGATATAAGGTTCATATCACCCGATAGCCTAGCCTACGGGTTGAGGGGGGAGGAGAGGGAGCCAAGGCTCGAACTAGTCGAGGAATTACTATCAAGGATCAATAAGGAGTTCGTTGAAAAACATAGTATGAGGATATTCTATGGAACATTCCCAAGCGAAGTACGCCCCGAGCACTTAACGAGGGAAGCAGCTAGACTACTGAGAAAATACGTTTCAAATAGGGAGATAATACTGGGTGCGCAGACTGGTAGTAATAGACTATTAAAGTTGATCGGTAGAAAGCACACGATAGAAGACGTCTACAACGCTGTTGAAAACGCTGTAAGGTACGGGTTTATCCCGGACGTAGACTACATCTTCGGACTACCAGGAGAGACCCGGGAAGACTTAGAAGAAACAATTAAGTCAATTGAGAAACTAGTCTCCATGGGGGCCAGGATACACCTACACGTATTCCTCCCACTACCAGGAACACCATACGCCTACGCAGAACCAGGGAGAGTGCCGGGATGGGTTAAGAAGAAGCTATCAAGAATTATAGGAATGGGTAAAGCCTACGGACAATGGATCCACCAGGAAAGACTAGCTATGAAAATAGCACTACTCAGGAGTAAGGGTATAATTCTACCAAGAATACAGTATTAACCAGAAACACGCAAGGATACAACGCAGGGGTGCCTCGGACTATGAGTGAGTTTATCGGGGAAATAGAAAAGTATATTGAAGAAACGGGTAAGGGCCCCGAAATAACCATATATGTAAAACCCAACAGTGATAGGGAGGAACTAGTCATCGAGGGAGGAGAACTAGTATTCTACACAACCGAGCCCCCAGTTCAAGGGAGGGCTAATGCATCACTTATAAGATATTTATCTAGAAATACGAAGATACCTTCATCCAGGATCGAAATAGTTTATGGATGGAGGAGTAGGACTAAGAAAATAATATTCAAAGACGTAAGGACCGAAGTATTAGCGGAGAAACTAGCGGGAATTGTTAAGAAGAAGGATTAAACTTTTCCTCGAGAATACCTAGGATTTCCATTAGATTTCTCACAGTATAATCTGCATAACTACATGCTTCACCGCAGGGTTCTACTGCAATAGATAAACCTACCTTATCAAACACTTGTATATCCCAACTACTATCACCAACATAGACTACGTCTCGGAGCCTTATTCCCAGCGATGAAGTTGTTTTCTCGATGATATAGGGTTTTAAGTGTAGTGGAACCCATGGTTTACCCCCGGGTACTAGTTCATCATCGACGAATCTCAATTCATTATACAAGCATATATCACTGCCAACCTCCCTACACACACGCTTAACAAGCAAGTCGATCCCGCTACTGATCACGCCGACGTAGAAACCCCTACGCTTAAGCTCCTTCACGACAAGGCCTGCTTCAGGTCTAACCTCGATACTCGATAATGCCTTAACTACTTCCTCCTTCTTAATCGGTTTACCATAGCTGTGGATCATTAATGCTACATCGATCTTCATCCAGTCTAGATAACTAATAATACCCCGCTTATAAAGCTGGGCGAAGTACGTGTTATCCCTACTACCAAAGTATTCGTGTAGAACCCTCCAGCTACTATCATCCCTAGTTAATACTCCGTCACAGTCAAAGAATACCAGTCCCCTCACTTCTTCAAGCACCCCTGACAACCTTTGAACGTATCTCCCTGATCTTCTCATCGATCTTCTCGCTGAGCCCAGGTATTGAGCCATAATTCTTTCTAGTCTCATCGAGTATATCGATCAATACATCTACAGCGTTACCAGACTTAAACACGTTAACTAGTAGTTCGAAGTCTTCACTATCAAGATAATCAACTAGTTTCTCAGGGTTACCGCCATAGATTGAGAAATGATACTTGTTCTCGGCTTTAGCAATCAATTTACGGACCTCATCAATAATCAATACGATATTCTTATTCTTCTTAACAGCTTCAGCAAGCTTCGCATTAACAATCTGCCTTAGAAAATCTAGGTATTGAACCATTACTCATCCACCATTCAGCCTCTATCCCGGCACAGCCTTGTTGAACAAGTATCCAAGCATAACCGTTATAAATGGTTATACCTCCATATATGATTGTCAACTAGTAAATTATGAATTAGATAGAGTTAAGGGATGAATACGTGGCTAGGCATCGAGCACGTAAGCATAGATGGAATCCTTATACAAGCGAGGTACAAAGATTCAGCGTATATCCACGAATACAAGTACCCAGAGAAGAAGGATTAAGGAAGGGGCAAGAGATAACCGTTACGATTAGGGATGTCGACGAGAAGGGACGCGGTATATCGAGCTATCGTGGTAAAACCGTTATAGTGTATAATGCAAGCCTTGGATCAAAGGTTAAAGCGAGAATAGTAAAAATAGTAGGAGACACAGTCTACGCAGAAATAACAAACACACTAAAAGACTCAGACGTAGAATACCAGGAGTAAAAAACTCTGGATTTAATAGTGGATGTCCGGGATGAATGGGGAAGACATACTAGTAAGCATAGTAAAACTATTGGGGCCGGAGAAGGCTGGAGACCTGTTCCTCGGAGAACCAGTCAGGGATAGGGATGCATGGATACTCCTAGACTACCTTAGAAAATACAATTACGAGACAATCCTCGAGGACGAGGATGAGGAATGCTACGTCCTAGTAATGAGGGTTGCCGGTAAATACATATACATACTATTAAAGAACAGGGAGTCTAGTAGGGGATACCTAGTACAAGCAATAACACCAGCAGACTATAAGACTGCTTCAAAACTAGCACTAGAAGAATATAATAAATGCCTGGAAAAAGAAGAAGAACGTTAAGTGGGATAGTTTTAAACCTATTTTTTATATCCGATCCTTCTAAGGAACTCGTAGCGCTCCCTACGATCCTCCTCCCCCTCAACGCCGAGCGGCATGTATCCGTCTACGACTCCTATAATAGCCCTCCCCTGCTCGGTTTCAGCGATAACTACTTCGACGGGGTTACCGGTTGCAACATACAGCTCAACGATCTCCTGCACATGCTTCAAGGTGTTCAATATATTTATCGGGTAAGCATTCCTGATGTAGAGTACAAAAGTGTGTCCAGCACCGATCTTCAACGCGGAATCAATAGCAAGCTTTTTCAACTCATCATCATTAGCCTCCCAACGCACAAGCCTCTTACCACTAGCCTCATTAAACGCGAAGCCAAACCTTATACCCGGAACACTAGTAACTAGTGCCTCATAAACGTCTTCAACAGTCTTAATGAAGTGGCTACGGCCAATAATCACATTAACACCTTCGGGAACAGGGATCTTAACAGAATAAATCCTAACATCACCCACCACTACAACACCTCCACTCAGCACCTAGACTTCTACACACATATATCTACATCTACTCACACCGACTAAATACTTGTACTTATAAATACATAATATGTAAATTACAATACATGTACAAAACCGTTTTCCACTTAGACGGTAGCTGATGTATGGTAAACCGGGTGTTTGCTATATATTTCACAAAAACCACCATATTTGTATATACAAAGAGTTTAAACAAATAATTAAACAACAAAGGCAAAGATTGAAATAAAAATATATAAGGACAAGACGTATCTATATCAATATGGAGCCCCCATACCAGGAGGGGCCCCTATAGGGGTGAGTACCCTATGTCGAGAACACTAAGCTTAATACTTCTAGCACTATTCATCCTAAGCCTAACTCCTAGAATACCCCTATCCACAGCAGCAAGTCAGCCAGTAACGATCAAGCAGGGAGTCACATATCATACGATTGATACGACGACTAATAACAATGACTTCAACTCCGAGGAGCTGATATATAGGGCGCCTGTAAACTTAACGGCAACCGGTGCATCAGAGACTTCGTTATCAATGATCTATGTGACGTGGGACCTAAACTACTTATACATAGGCGTTGACTGGGCTCCAGGCGGGTACACTGAATCATTTGGAATAGCTATCGATGCTAACCCAGGAAACGATACTCAGGGATATGGTGCTGTATGGGCTGTAGACGATAACCGCTGGGAGGACTGCTGGCAGAGGCAGATAAATCAGTCTACGCCATACCTGCAGGAGAACGGTATACCGCCAATCTATCCAGAATACCTCGTTTACTTCTACTATGATGGTTCATCAATTACCTCAGCCCAGTTAAACCAGTATAAGTATGACACCTATCCGCCAATCGTGGACTCTACTTATGGTGTCAACCATTACGATGTATGGAACTATGGTGCAGCCTCCATAAGCTACAGCCCGGTAGCCACCGATCACAACGGCTCAACGATATTCAAGGTAGCCATACCATGGAGCCTAATAAATGGAACAACAGGTGCATTAAACGGGTATAACTATACTGGTAAGATAGCAATAGCACTATGGATCGCTGGAGGAAACGCAGGAGATAGCGCTGTTTCAGCAGTACCGCTAAACCCGTTAACACTAACTGGAGGCAACAATGAATGGAGTGATCCGGATGTTATATACATGTATGCAGTGATTAACGTTGACGCAGACCATGATGGAAAGCCCGACGCCGGGGTAAACCCTGCTGATAGAGTAACCTTCTCACCAAGCCTAACTACAACCGTAACCACTGATAAGGACGTATACAATGTTGCACCTGGAGGAACAGTAGACGTATATGCTACAGTTACAGACCAGTTCGGCAATCCATTACCAGATGTAAACGTTACACTATTAGATTCAAACAGCAACCCCGTTACATGGGCGATAACAGACTTATCAGGAACAGCACACTTATCATTCACAGCGCCTTCAGCCATAGGAACATATACATACACCGTGGAGTTCCCAGGACATGCTGGATGGCAGGCTTCAACAAAGGATATTACAGTACAAGTTGGATACCAGACTAGGATCATAAACTTCTCAATAAACGCCACCTCAGCCTACCTAGGATCACCCTTACTTGCAACCGGACAATTACAATACTACAATGGTAGCGACTGGCTTAATGCACCGGCTAACCAGACGATCGAGATATTATTAACGAATACCAGCACCGTACTAGCAACAGGTAAAACGAACGATACAGGAGGTTTCAGCATAGTATTCAACGCACCAACCTATATCGGCTGGAATTGGGAGATTAAGGCGCACTTCCCAGGAAACAGCTCCTTATCCTATGGTGAATCATATAGTAGCCCAGTATACCTAACAACCTATGGTAGCAGATATATTGATGCAAACCCAGGAGACTGGGTTGGAGTACTACCACCACGCGCCAACATGTGGAACGTAAGCGATAACGAGCTAGTATGGAGGGACGCTGTCGGAGACACTAGGAACGATGTAACACTAACCGAAGACAACATAAACAATACAGATATAACAGAATTCCGCGTAACAACCGATGAATACTACATCTACTTCCTAGTAAAGTTCAAGAACCTAACACACGTAGGAACAACCAACAGCACAATACTAGACATAGCAATAGACCGCGACCAGGCTAAATACAGTGGGCAGTCATGGCTACCTGGCTACTCAGACACGAAAGCTAACTCGTATGCATATTGGGAGTACGCGTTAAGAATAAGCCTAGCGAAGATTAGTAGTCCTGGAACATATGAGGCTACTAACGACTGGGGTGCAGCGTTCTATATTACCGATCAGAACTGGAACCTACAGTCAGGAACGGGCGCATGGTTTAGTGTAAGCCTAGATACCGATACTATTGAGATCGCCGTACCATGGGACCAGATTGGTGGAGCGCCAGCAGTTGGCGACAAGCTCAGATTCACCGTTATAAGCGGCCTAGACAATGGAAATGGAAACTTCTACGACCTACCCGGAAGCAATGCGGTAGACGCCGTAACAGGATATGACAATACAGCAGATGACTTAAACGCTAATGATCAGTATGCAGACTACTACCTAACCGTACAAGTACAGTCAGGATACCAGATCTACCCTGGATCAGTAATCATATACTGGATTAGCCCAACACCAGCTAACGGAAGCCATGTAGCAGCTAATACACCATTAACGCTAAAGATCTACTCGAGAGACAGCCTCTACAATAAGATGAGCCACTTCATATTTAACCTGGTAAACGTTACAAGCGGTAAGGTGATCGCGAAGAGCGAGGCGGATGGATTAGGATATGCTACATTCACAATATCACTACCAGTAGGTGAGCATCACTTAAAGGTAACCTTCAATGGTACCGGCAGGATACCATATGGTGAAAGCGACGAACTAGTACTCTACGCTGAGCCTATCTATCAGTCATACCTAACACTATCATACAAACTAGTCAATGACGCTGATGGAAACGGCTACATAACTCCCGGAGATACAGTTAGATTCACTGTGAACCTAACATATTACAACAGCACAGACGGTAAATACTATCCGCTGAGCGGTGCGAATGTAACACTTAACAGTACTGAGGCAGGAGTAAATGTCACATTAACAACTGGTTCGGATGGTATAGCAACCTATGACTGGGTAGTACCAAAGCTTGGAACACCCAAGTTCCTAGCCTTCGAAGCAAACTACACGGGCAATGCTACAGCAACCGAAACACCGAGGTTCTCCGGCTCGGCAGACTATGTAAGTGTACCATACTACATTGCTAGAATAGTGGATGGAAACATAACTGACTGGACGGGGACACTGCCGGCAACAACTCCCGGTATAAGTGCTAGCGGAATGGAGATGATAATAACAGATCCAACAGGCGATGAGAGAAAGGAGTACAAGCCCGAATGGAACTGGCCTCACGTAGCAGATCTAGATATCAAACAAGTAAGGCTACTAATAGACAACTATACAATCTATGGAATGGCCGAGTTCGCAGGCAACGTATCACCATACAAGTGGCTAGCAATAGCAATAGACGTCTACCCATTCAACGACACCAACAACTACTGGATACTAGAAGACACAGCATACGGTAACAGGCTAGGCTATGTAATGCCTGGAACCTACGACGAGGCAGGGAAGATCTACGCGTTATCATGGGACTACGTCCTACTAATCAAGCCTGGAAGCAACCTAGTACTATTATACATCAACACAACCTACGCCTACAAGTTCGGAGAAGTAAAGAGCCTAGACAACGGTGGAACAATAGAGTTCTACTTCCCACTATACAAGGTGAACCTAACAGGAATATTCCTAGGTAAACAGATAAGAGTATGGGCAATGACGTTCGCAGACGACTATGGAGGATTCTGGAACCCCGCTGCCTATATCGGCTCACCAGTGCAGCCTAGAGTATACGACATCGCTGGAGTAACTGGAACCATTAATGTTGAAGTATACGATACAGACGCTAACGCTGCAAACGATGTATTCCCATACAGCGATCACTGGATCGAGACGGGCTTCGAGTTCACACTAGACTCAACCGGTAAGCCAAGCCTACCGGCAACGACAACCGTTAACGCTGTAACAGTAGTCTACCACGCAGACAACATATCAATCGGAGAAGTAGGACCAGTAGCACTAATAGTAGACAACCACGAGGAGGGACACTGGATAGAGCTGAAAGACCACGACACAGGCGCACTAATAACGAGTGGAATAACAGCACTAAACGGTATTGCAAGACTAGGAGTAACATTCTCAACACGCGGACTACACACGGTAGACGTATACGTTGACGGAACATACATGACAAGCTTCACGGTAAACGTAACCGGGTACGCGGTAACAATAACAATTGACAAGATAGAAGTAGACCTAGGAGCTGGAACACTACACGTAGTAGCACACGCGACATACCTCAATGGTACAGAGCTACCATTATCAGTAGCAAACTTAACACTGAGCCTAGTATACATGATCAACGACCTCAACGCAAGCATCGCAGCTGGAAGACCAGTATACGTATTAACAAGCTATGAGATAAGCCTAGGAACCTATACAACCAATGCTACAGGATACATTGATACCACTATTGCACTACCAACACCGCCAGCAGGATACCCAGAGGGAGGCTATGTATTAAAGATAACCTATGCAGGCAACGAGACCTTCGCACCAGCGGAGACACACAACGCTCCAGCGGAAGGACCATGGTTCATACCAGTATTCAACACACTACCAACAGTAACATGGACACTAACAGGAACCGATACGGGAGTATACATTGGTAGTGGAGAACTATTATTCAAGGACACAGCTGGAGACGAGAACACCAAGGTATACTGGAGCGGAGGACACGCAAACTACCTGCCCAACCCAGGAGCAGCCGACAACCTCTACGTAAGGATGAAGATTGCAGGAAACTACCTAGTAGTAGAAGCACAGTACAACTACAACTTATCAGCAATATACAGCATGGGCGCAACAGCGCCATTCCTAGTAATAGGACTAGACACAACCCCAGCCGACACGACTGATGGAGTTGACAGCTACCTATGGCTACCATCAAGCTACGCCTTCGGATTCGCAACACCACCAGTAAGCCCACAGATCGCTGGACTGCTCAACTTCTACAAGGAGAACACGCCGGTCAAGTATACTCACGCACTAGTAATAACACCGGTAGAGGGTAGCCGCGTAGCAGAATCCTACGTAGTATGGCTAGTAACAGTTAGCGGCGGCAGAGTAATCGCTGAGCCTGTAGGTGTACTAGAAGTAGTAGACCCAGCCAACGGTGTGATGAGGGCGTACATACCGTTAAGCGTCCTAGGAATAACAACAACCGGCGATGTAAGAGTATGGGTTGCAAGCGGTGCAGAATACGTTGGAGGATTCATCTGGGGAGCACAGACTAACAACACCGATCCATACTACGACCATACAATGGTATTCGACATACCGGGATGGCCAGTAACACCACTAAACACTGAGTCGGCAAAGTATCCATGGAGCTTCAAGGCTACATTAGAC
>WAON01000011.1 GCA_015521265.1 Desulfurococcales archaeon | reverse complement strand
GTGTTGGTGCATGAATTGAGCAGTCAGGAATACATGCTTGAACTCGTTAAATACGCTATTTCAATGGCTGATCCGAAAAATATTGTTCCAAAACACGTCGAGTTAAGGAATAAATGTATCATTATTAATGAAATAGAGTATTGTCTAGGGAAAGATTCTCACTTATACGTTATTGGTGCTGGTAAAGCTACTGGTAGAATGGCTGAAGCCGTTGAGGAATTATTAGGAGACTTGATCACGGACGGCGTGATCTCTGTTCCGAAATACATGGTTAAAGATGTTTCATTGAAAAAGATAAGGGTGATTGGTGCAGGCCATCCAGTTCCGGATGATGATAGTATAAGGGCTGCTGAAGAAATAACCGGGTTGTTGAGGAGTACTCGTCCTGGAGATGTAGTATTAGCATTGATCAGCGGAGGGGGATCGGCTCTAATGGAGAAACCCTACCCCCCGATAACGCTTGAAGACCTACGGACTACTACAAGGCTATTACTAAACAGTGGAGCGAGCATTGAAGAAGTGAATACTATACGGAAACACTTATCAATGGTTAAGGGGGGCCGGCTACTTGTTGAGAGCGGTACGAAGAAGTTCATAACACTACTAGTCAGCGATGTACCCGGTGATAAGCCTGAACTAATAGCCAGCGGCCCAACAATACCCGATCCAACTACTTACCGGGATGCAGTAGAAATACTGAAAAGATACAGTTTATGGCTGAAGATCCCTGGTAGTGTTAGACAAGTCTTAGAAAAGGGTTTAAAGGGTGAAATACCCGAGACTCCGAAGCCCGGAGACCCGGTGTTCAACGAGTCAACTCATCGCATGATAGCTTCAAACCTAATGGTGCTCGAAAAGCTTAGGGATAAACTCGTTACGGATGGGTATAGGGTTATCATATTGACTAGCAGGATTGAGGGTGAGAGTAGGGATGTCGGAGTAGTAATGGGGTCGATTGGGTTAGAAATAGTTGAGCGGGGAATACCTGGAAAACCCCCACTAGCAATACTCTTCGGGGGAGAGACTACGGTAACTGTTCGAAACCCTAAGGGTATGGGTGGGCGATGTCAAGAACTAGTATTATCCTTCCTAGCATACACTAGGGGTAGGGAGGGATTGAGTCTTGCATGCTTCGATACAGACGGTATCGATGGAATAAGTGATGTTGCCGGAGCAATGGCGCTACCAGCTGTCTGGAAGAAAATGCTTGACGCAGGTGATAACCCCTACAAGTACTTAGATAATAACAACTCCTACTACTTCTTCAAGAAGTACGGCGGACACATAAAGACGGGGCCTACTGGTACAAACGTAAACACGATAGGGATACTCCTAGCGAAGCCCACTAGTAAAAACTAGGCTTCTACGCATGGATCAATCCATGGATCGCTCGGAGGCCTGCAGCCAATAATAATCCATGACTTATTAAAAATTTCTTCAACCTCGCTATACTGTGGGTCGTGGTCGAGAATCCATCTAACATTAACAGTTTCAACAATCTTACCAGCTTTAATACCAGTAACAATAACATCAACTACTCCATTAACGCCTACCTTAGCGGGATCGACGTGGTTGTAGTAGATACAATACTTTCCATCCTCTAAACAATTCTCCTCATCGGGTTTAAACGGATAGCTTCTACGGTAAACATCGACGCTGAGAACATATTTATCATTTGATCTAACCTTTAATACCCGATAATAATCGAGAAACCAGTACTCCGATAAAACCTCGTAAACCTTCTCCAACAAATATACACGCCCGCCCATTATTTATGATTATGGAAGAATAATTTATGAAACCGGTTTATAAACAAGGCCTAGTTCATCCGCAATCCTATACGCTTCGAGGATCTCTTTTCTATAAAGCCTTCGATTAATCTCTGGAAACCTGTCCGGGTACTTGAGTACTAAGTGTTCAGGCCTATACTGATCCATGATATTAACTAGTGCGTTAGGAGTATTCTTAGCAATCCATTCTAATACTCGCCGAGTACAGCATTCTACATGGCCTGGTAGTACTAGGTGTCTTATAATTATGTCCCCACTACTATAAGCGATCTTCAGGTTCCTGGTAACTATTTCATAGTAATTCCTAACCTTTGAATACCTCCACGCACAATCGTTATTACCGTATTTAAAATCCGGTAGCCAAATATCTATTAGATCCTTTAAAACATGTAGAGCTTCATGCGTCATGTACATATTACTATTCCATAATTGTGGAACATTTACTTCTAAATACTTCATCGATTCAATTATGAATGGAATATGTGGTGTAGGCTCCCCACCGACATGATTAATGTTTCTAGCCCCAGTCTTCCTAAGGTATTCTTGTATACGGGCTAGTTTTTCCGGGTTCATTCTTTTCCCGTATCGAGCATTTGTTTGGCTAATCTCCCAGTTCTGACAGTAGGCACACCTAAAGTTGCAGCCGCCGTAGAAGATTGTTCCGCTCGGTACTAGTGGTGCTTCTTCACCCATGTGGTGGAAGTAGCTGTGTACGATTGCTTCCCGGTCAACCATGCATATACCGTATCTTCCCTCTAACCTGTGTACTCGGCACTTCCACTCGCACAGCCTGCATGGATCCATTAGTTTCCGGGATAGTACTATTTTCAAGTCTAAGAAGCTATACTTGGGTTTGGGGAGTTCTTTAAGCTTTAATTCGTCATCCCTGATCATCCTCCAAGTCTTCGCGAATTCCTCGGCTAGTTTTGCATGAATACTCCATAGTTCATCCCAGCTATGTTTTTCATTGTAGGGGTTTATGGGGGACTCGATCCTCTTAGCGATCATGAACTTAGCGGGCTTCTCATCGATCATAACGCTGTAATACCATGAAAGCCTCTCCCTAACAACAGGATCGTGCCAAACAATATAAGCATCAGGCCTTAGAAGGTATACTTCAACTGGTTCTACCCGCTCCCTGAAGAACACGCTTCCTAACCACCTCCCCCAGCAAGTCTATACCGTACCTCCTAAGCTCGAGGTAGAGCCTAGTAATTGGTAAACCTACAACGTTATAGTAGTCGCCGACAATGCTTTCAACAAGGAATAAGCCAACCCCCTGAATAGCATAAGCTCCAGCTTTCCCAATAGGCTCCATCGTAGCCAGATATGCTCGCAGCTCCTCCCTACTATAACTCCTCATCTTAACCCTAGTCTCCTCGACAAACACGCTACTCTTCAAAGAATCCCTATCAATAATGAATACTCCGGTTAACACTGTGTGCCAGCGTCCACGAAGCATCCGCAGTATTTCCTCGGCTTCGGCAAGGCTCCTAGGCTTACCTATAACCCCCAGCTCCCCCGAGTAAATAACCGTATCTGCTCCAACAATAACGGATCCCCTTGGAGCCTCCTCCAGAACGCTTAGAGCTTTTCGTGCAGCATTCTCCTTAACAGTCATATAGGGATCGCTGTGTTTTTCCTCGAATGCTTTCGGCGGAATAACTATGAAGTCTACTCCCAGCCTACGGAGTAGCTCGATCCTCCTCCTACTAGTTGATGCTATTACCAGTATCCTCTCACCCATACGATCACCCCAGTAATAACTAGTCATATAATAGATTGTTCTCGTTGTGGGAAGCGTTATTTTTTAGGAAGTCTTCTTCCTAGATTTCTCAACCATTAGCATGTTTACTTTAAGAACAGTTAATACTTTCTCTGCATCCTTCATTACTG
>WAON01000010.1 GCA_015521265.1 Desulfurococcales archaeon | reverse complement strand
TAATAGTAGTACACCCGGTTACAAAATATGCCTACAACTACATGGTTGAAAAGAAGAAAATGCCCCATATAAAAGCAGTTTACTATAACAGGAAGATAATACACATATTCGCCGGCGGATTAGCGGCCCTCCTAGTACCATTCCTATTCGAAACACCACTATACCCAGCCATAATAGTAGTATTACTAGCAATTGCAACCTACATACCACACTGGAAAGGCAGGTTAATGTATTGGTTCCAAACACCGGATAACATGTATGAAGTACACTTCGTGATCATGTGGGGGATCGTGGTAATATCATCATGGTACATATTCAACGGTAACTGGTGGTATGGAGTACTACCAGCAGTATTCATGGCTTTCGGGGACGGGGTAACAGGGATCGTGAGGAATGCATTATACAATAAGAGGACGAAGTCATGGATAGGAAACCTAGCAATGGCCCTAGTAACAATACCCTTAGGATACATAGTGCTAGGATGGATAGGCGGGCTAGCGGGGCTATTAGCAAGCATCATAGAACACTACGAATTAGCACCACTAATCGATGATAATATAACGGTACCACTAGTAAGCTTCCTAACAATACTAATCGGAGGAATCATATCCTAAAAGGATCCATAGAAATAAAATATTCTTAATCAGCCGAGCTCAGCGATAACCTCGGCACGATCACGGAGAATATAGGCTTTACCACCAGTAGGCTTAACAAGCACCGTACCACAGACCTTGCACCGGACAGGGTAGGTTGCATGACTGAATATAATGTTCTCAGCATTACAAACCTTACATACAACTTTTAGGAAACGACTCCTAGGCTGGGGTATGAGTATTTTACGCTTCTTAACCATTGCTAAATATGCACCTCCACTAATTCATACTTCTTCATGCGGATTCCACGGGTATGTATTATATAGCCGCACTTACGGCACTTAAGCTTCAATACAACCTTCTTAGTAACCTTAGCAAACCTCTTCTGCTCAGACTTCCTCTTAGAACCATAACCCTTCTTCTTAGCAGCATACCTACGCTCACCCTCAGCAAGAGACCTGCGCTTACCATGCTTATATATCGTAACACTATGCGGCGTATGGGTACGGCAGCGCGGGCAATAAGTTACTATAACCTTGGGAATCCTCAAATAACACCAGCCCTCCAAAACCACGTATACACTACACTATCTACCATATACTCCTAAAGGAGTAGAAGCTTACACCAAATATTAAATCTTACCATCTCCTATCCTTAACCCCTAAAAAGTAGGCTATATTATTAGTTAGCACGTGTAGGAGTAGTATAATCAACAATGAATACAATAAATAGTTAAGCCTCCTAAAACCCGGCGATACAAACCAATAGTATAAACTAGCCATCAATGCAAAATCAAGCTGATCAAGAACAGGCGCCGGATCACCCCTCCTAATACCAAGCCTCCTCTTAATAAAAGAACCAGCCAAATCACCGAGAAGCGCGGAGACAGCAGCGAATAGAGAAACAACTAGGAATACAGGGTTGGAAGTATAGAAGTATACGGGGATCGATGAAAGCCAACCCATAAAAACGCCTATAAAGAAGCCCTCCCAAGTCTTACCAGGACCAAAAACAGGGTATCCATCCCTCCAATATCTACCACCATCAATTAAGTGAGAACCATTAACGAGAACAGGCGATGCATTAGCAACCATTGGAGCCGTGTAATACGTTAGAAACCACTCGATAAAACTAGACAAAGCATCCATCCAGCCAATCAACCCCACGATCAACTATTTCAAAATACCACCTATCCCCACTAACAACAGGTTTAACGGGTTCAATAAACCTACCCTTCTCATCCCTACCAAGCCTAAAAACAGTGTCAAACCAGTAATCCATAATATTCATACCACTAGCAGTAACTTCTTCATCAACCCCCTCATAACCAGCCCTAACCTGAGCAGAAGCATAAATAATCGAGCCCCCCACACTCTTCAACCTGAGAAAACCAAGGATAAGCCCAAACTTCTCAATAGAAGACTCTTCATAAGCATTAACACGATAAAGAGAATTAACACTATCAATAAACAAGTAGTCAACGGGTAAGTAGTAGAGGCTTGAAACGGTAAAATCCAGTAAATCATCAAAACTATAAATATCTAAGAAATAAACACTACTGGAAAGCCCCTCGAGGCGAGCAATCCTCTCCTGATACAATGACCCCTCAGTACTGATAAACAAACAAGATCCACGCTTACAG
>WAON01000009.1 GCA_015521265.1 Desulfurococcales archaeon | reverse complement strand
CTGCAGTATTTGCGGATTAGTTAAGAGGTACCTTATGAATAAGACAGCTGTTGAGAAAGGATTCGACCTAGTACTTACGGGTCATACCCTGAACGATGCATTAGCTTTTGCTACTCAAAACATCTACTCTGGAAACCTCTACGATCTCGTAAAGCTTAAACCCTACATACCGGGTCACGATGGATTAGTTGCCCGTGGAAAACCATTATTATTTGTCTATGAAGCAGAGACTAAATGGTTTGTAGAAGCAGTAGAAGCACCTGTCCTCAATGTTAAATGCCCACATACCCCGAAAACCGAGAGCATTATTATACATGTTAAGAAGAGCCTTGAAGAGCTCGACGAAGGACATCCCGGCTATTTGAGGATGGCTATGAAAAACATTGCTGATAAACTAAACCCGCTGCTCGAGGAGAAACTACCAAAGCCCCGACTAGTTAAGTGCAGTATATGCGGTATGCCTTCATCAACGGATCCATGCGGTTTCTGCAGGTTAAAATCTAGGATTTCAAAGTATAAGTTGGGGAGAATGGATAGTTGAGTAAGTTTACCTATTATCTAATCCTGGTAGTTATATGGTTATCAATATCAGTAGCAGGCCCATTAGTCTACTACTCGGGCGCACCTGGTAGTGTATGTGCGTTTTGGAGGCTGCTCTTATCATCGATCATCCTATCCCCTCTATGGTTAAGGGATAAGAAGCTTCATAAACTCCAGCTCCTCGCTGGAGTGTTTCTTGGAGCACACTTTATATCGTGGATGGAAAGCCTCTACCTAGTACCCATCGGCATTAGCACAGCGATCGTTGTAGCTTATCCTGTATGGAGCCTTTTAATAGATAAATATGTTCTCAAAGAGAGAGTAAGCCTGTATGAAGCTGTCGGTATCGCTGGTGCTATTATAAGTATAATGCTGTACTTCTCCCCCAGTATTTCGGGGAAACTAAACCCCTTAGGCTTATTGTTAGCATTGATAGGCAGTTTATTCGCTGCATTATACTTCAGCATAGGTAGGCATTTAAGACGCTACGTTGGATATAGTTTATCCTCCTATGTTTTTCCCGTATATTTAACCGCTTGGATAACTACTCTTACGTATAATCTTGTACTGGGCATTGATTTGTATAACTACTCTATGAAGTCCTATACAGCCTTTATCCTATTAGCATTAATCCCCATGCTCGGAGGCCATACCCTGATGAATTATCTATTAAGATTTGTTAAAACGAGCAAGGTTACTAGTATTGCGTTAGCAGAACCGGTTGGTGCTTCATTAATAGCCTATTTAGCTTTTCACCAAACTTTGACGTTATCACAAGTTGTCTTGATGTTAATGATTATTACCTTCGTAATTCTAACGCAGAAACAGAGTTCGTGAAAAACCGTCTTATGAGGCTATGCGTTTAACTTCAAGAACCTCGGATCCTGGTATACCACGGTGTTCCACGGTATATATTGGTATACTGCTTATTAGGGATGATATGCGAAACGTTTAACCGGTGGAAAATATGCCGACGCATACTGCAACAATTAAAGTTAAGGAGGAAGTAGCTGTTGTCGTAGATGAAATGATCAAGCTAGGTATAGCTAAGAATAAGAATCAAGCTTATAACATGTTGATCGAGGCGGGACTACCTAAGATAAAAGCCCTTATCGAGCGGAAAAAGAGGGTTAGGGAACTAGTTAAGGAGTTCCTAGATAAAGGCCTCCCATACAAGAAGTTACCAACAGTTAACGACGTCGAGGAGGGGAGGGGGAGATGATCTATGTGGATACGAACGTTTTAATATCCTACATAAACATTAAAGACCCCCTTCACGAGAAAGCTGTTAAAGTAATAAGTGAAAACAGAAATCTTGTAACTTCCATTATAACACAGGTAGAGCTTTATTCCGTGTTTAGTAGGACTATGGAGATAAGTGATCTCGAGCTTGAGGCACTGGTGGAATATACGTTTGAAAAGACAGGTACTATTTTAAGGGATTTAAGTTTAGAAGAAGTTTTCTCTAATGCTGTTATTTATGCTAATAGATTGAAGCTTAGAACGCTCGATCTACTCCATGTAGTAGCGGCTTACGTGTTAGGATGTAAATCCTTCTTCACATTTGATAAAAACATTTTGAGCAGGGCAAAGATTATAGAGGATAGCTTAGGGTTAAGGATTGCTCCCTCCTAGGCTAGGATGGTTGATGAAGTTTTATTATTGCTTAACTATTAAAGCATAGAAGAAACCTATAGTTCTATGTTTATGCGGCCATGCCCTCCTCGTTCCTTCTATAAATCCGGGACTGTATGGTTTTTCTAGTTTGACTAGCTGGGCCTTGGGGTGTTTCTCGAGAAACATGCTTATAACATCTTCGTTCTCCTCTCGTAGCATGCTACATGTGCAGTATAGTATTCTCCCACTGGGTTTGAGGATTTTCCATCCCGCTTCTAATAGTTCAAGCTGTAGCTTTTGTAGCTCGACAACTTTCTCCCATCTAAGCCTCCACCTTAGATCGGGGTTCTTCATTATCGTCCCATCACTACTGCAGGGTGCGTCGAGTAATACTTTATCAGCAATATTCTCCCCCAGTATATCGGGGGCTTTACGGGCGTCTTCATTGTATATTTTAACGATCCCTACTCCGGTTCGTCGAAGTATCTCCCTCATCCTCCTAATTCTCTCCCTGCTTATGTCGAAGGCATATATGATACCCTTATTCTTCATTAACTCAGCCATGAACTGGGTCTTACCGCCGGGTGCTGCGGCTAAGTCTACGACTACCTCGCCTGGCTTCGGGTTTAATATTAGTGGAGCTACAGCAGCGGCTTCATCCTGTATAATAATATATCCTTTCTTCCATAGAGTGGATTTCTCGAAGTTATAGGGACCATGGAATCTTAAAATTGTTGGGACAACACTTGATCTTTCAACCCTACCAACTTCTTTCTCCAACTCACTAATTACTTTTTCAACACTAGTCTTCAACGTGTTAACCCTTACTGATAATGGTAGTTTACTGCTGAGTGATCTGAGCAGCTTATCCGCTTCAACGTTTCCGAGGAGTTCCCTAACCTTCTCAACATACCATGCTGGAAGCAGGTATTTATACTCGAGTTCCTCCATGGATGTTTTAGGCTTATACCTATAGCCGGTAGTTATTATTCGATCATAAAGCCTCGTATAATACATTCCAACGTACGGGTGTGTTTTAGCTGAAAGCATTGATGCTACCGTGTTCCTCAAATATCTAAACGTCCTCCTACTAGGATCCCTAAACTGTACTATTTCCAGTAATAATCTAAGGGCAGCTCTCAACCATGGGTCCAGTATGTATGGTTCAACACCGTCAAGCTCCCTGATAGCATTATCATGTATACCAAGCCTAAGCATTACACCGTAAAACACAGCTGTTAACAATGGATCCCTCTTACCGCCTAAGAACCCATATTTTTTGAAAGCCCTACGCTTAGCGTCCTGGCTAGGCTTCACCGACTCGCTGAGGCGGACGGCTTCAAGCAGTGCTTTAACCATTTCTCTATCGAGGTCTAAGCGGGCCATAACGTTTTATTCCTCACAAGAAATCCTTATCTTGAAGCCCCTATTAGTGATGAAAAGGATCTTGCTAGTAACAGTATTATGACTAGGAATAAAACCGTTACTACAAGCGTTACTATGATCAACCACTGTATAATCCCCGGCGAGCCGGCGCCGAAGCATATTGGTATAAAGAATATTACTATACAGCCGGCGACACCTCCAGAAACATTACTACTAGTCTTATTACCACTAGGAGCGCTGGGGACTGTGGATGGTATTGAGAGTATTGTTGATAAGAATACTAGTAGGAAGCCTATCATGATCAATCCTATCCCGGCAAATACAAGTTTTAAACCCTTATCCAAACAAACCACCCTCAACCAGTTAACCGCATGTAGGGGGTGTAGAATAAAATGTAGATTAAGACGACGAGGATTATAGCTAGTATTAAGAGTATGAGGGCTATCCTCGTATTTGAACCGAAGACTATGGGTATTGGGCCAATAATAATGACTCCCCCGCCTTCAACCCTGCTCTTACCACTACTACCTGCTGAGATGATCATTCCTATGAATACTAGTATGAACCCTATGAATATCAGTAATAATCCGATCAGCAGTAGGTCGCTGGGGTTAATCATCGGATGATTCCACCCGATAAATGGGTGTTAATGATTAGAGTGTAATATATTCAACCCCCACAGTTCTTCTAAGGGTATATTTTCCTGCCGAAACCAGTCTCTGTATTAGAGTTATCATATATTTCAACTATGTGGAAAAGATATGCTGGATAGTCAGCAGGTTTACCGGAGTAGTGGAATATGTCGTGTAGTGCGTTAAGGTATTTACGGTAGGGGTCGTCGGGCTCCTTCCTTACCTCAACCCATGTCCGTACTTCAAAGCTCGTATCGGGTGGTGTGTAGAATAGTAGGGTTGCTCTCTCATTAACATTAATATTCGTCCAGCTATGCTTGAAACCCATTTCCAAACCCCCAATAATGTAGGGATCGATTATTTCAAGCCGGTAGAATTCTTTGAGAAGGATACACGCGATCTCCCTCATATCCCTACCACGTTCAACGTAAGCATACCTATACGCTTTCCCCGCTAACTCATCGACTAATTTCTCCCTAGGAACAAATCCAACCATCTTAACACTACCGCTAAGACCCGCAGGCCCATCGGTTATGACTACTGGTGTCGTACGGGTGAATTCTAACAAGAAGTTACGCTTAGGGGGCTTCCCACGACATAGATCCTCGATCAGCCTGATCCTATCCATAAAGAAATACTTAACGAACACCCCCGGGAGATCACTCCAACTCAACGCCTTTAACACCGGTTAACATTGCTCATCAAGCTTATAATGTAGGAGGTAGAAGCTATAAAAACAAGTAATAAAATCACGTGTCTCCCAAGTATTCGACAAGGCCTTGTTATAGGTAGAGGGTTACTTCATCCATTAAGTTATCGTTTACGAATAGTCTAAGACTCATAACGTAGTCGGGCAATGTTATTGCTCCATTAACTATTAGCCTACCCGACCAATCTAAATGATAGTCTCCATGCACTGCTATGAGGCCGTGGTGTAGGAGGTTATTAATGCATTGATGAATCTCCTCGAGCAGTACTGGTTCTTCACCCCTATTCATGCGAACCCTATTAATAATATTGACCAGTTTCCTCAGCTCTAATGGGCCGAGTACTCGGAGTATTCGAAGAATATCCCCCATTAACCTATACTTACCAGTACGGCTCTTCATAACTAGGCTACTATAACTGGATAAATCCAAACCGTAACCCTTAACAAATTATCCCTTAGCCGTATACATATATTTTATGTATCAAAAATACTCGCCTAGGCGGATAAGAGTTAAAATGAAGAAGCATGTATACTATACCATTGATTAACGAGTATAACACGCATAGTATATTGGCATTATAGTGTTAGAGGTGTATCCATATTGATGATCGAGGTTCGTTGGCATGGTCGTGGAGGGCAGGGTGCTTGGACTGCTGCAAATCTTTTAGCAATGGCTGCAGCGATCGATGGTAAACACGTGCAGAGCTTCCCAGCCTTCGGCCCCGAGCGTAGCGGTGCACCAATCCTAGCCTTTACGAGGATTAGTGATAAACCAATAGATCTACACAGCATGGTCTATGAGCCCGACATAGTAATCGTCCTCGACCCAACGCTCCTGAAAAACGTACCCGTAACTGAAGGGTTGAAGAAGAACGGGTTAATAGTTGTAAACTATGAGGGAGACACTGAGAAGCTGTACAAGATGCTGGGGATCGAGAAGGGAGAGTACAGGGTATACATTACACCAGCTACAAAGCTCGCATTAGAAATCCTTAAGAGGCCTATTACGAACACGGCAATGATCGGGGCCTTGTTGAAGGCTGAAAAACTAGTAAGCTTTGAAAGCATAGAGAAAGCCCTCTACGAGAGATTCCCAAAACCAATAGCTGAGAAAAACCTCGGATTAATCAAGCAAGCATACGAGTTAGCCCGGGAGGTGTAAGTTAGGAATGACCGAGCTCCGTGGATACAAGGAACTCCCAATTGGAGCAGTCCCCTTCAGGTTATCAACGGATTACAAAACCGGTGATTGGAGAGCTCTGAGGCCGGTAGTCGATAATAATAAATGTGTTAAATGCATGCTTTGCTGGATATTCTGCCCAGACATGGCCATTATCTGGGACGGTGAACAGATCAAGGTAAACTATGACTACTGTAAAGGCTGTGGAATCTGTGCACACGAATGCCCCGTTAAAGCAATAGACATGGTTCCAGAACCATCCGAGTAATGAGGTGGGAGTAGATGACAGAAGCAGTTAAAACCCCACACATACCACTCGAGAAGCAGAAACTGTTAACGGTTAATGGAGATGAAGCAGTTGCATGGGCTGCTAAGCAGAGCCTTGTCGATGTTGTAGCAGCTTACCCGATCACTCCCCAAACGATCATTGTAGAGAAGTTCTCAGAATTCGTTGCAAACGGCGAAGTACACACGGAATTCGTACCCGTAGAATCAGAGCATTCAGCTATGAGTGCATGTGTTGGAGCCGCAGCAGCTGGTGCAAGAGCCTTCACAGCTACAGCAGCTAACGGCTTAGCCCTGATGTGGGAGATCCTATACATCGCTGCAAGCCTGAGGCTACCAATAGTACTCGCAGTAGCTAATCGTGCATTATCAGCACCAATCAACATACACTGCGACCACAGCGACGCTATGGGTATGAGGGATGCAGGCTGGATCCAGTTATTCGTCGAGAACGTGCAGGAAGCCTACGATACAACTATACAAGCCTTCAAGATAGCCGAGGATGAAAGAGTACTGTTACCAGTAGCCGTAAACCTAGACGGCTTCTTCCTAAGCCATACGCTGGAAAACATCCATATTCTACCAGATGAAGCAGTACACGAGTTCCTAGGTGGTTATAGGAAGGTTCCAAAGGTGAAAGTAGACTATTTCGACGAGGAAGTACCATTAATGCTAAACCCAGCTAGGCCGCTGAGCTTCGGGCCACTAGACCTATACGATTACTACTTCGAGCACAAGATGCACCAAGTAGAAGCAATGAAGAGGGTTCCCGAAGTAGTTAGAGAGGTTAATGAGAAATGGTACGAGTTAACGGGTAGGAAGTATGGTGATGGAATACTAGTACCATACGAGGTTGAGGATGCAGATATAATAGTAACAGTCCTAGGAAGCACTGGTGGAACGGTTAGACACATAGTTAAGAAGCTCCGCAGAGAGGGTAAGAAGGTCGGCATGGTTAGGATAAAGATGTTCCGCCCATTCCCACACAAAGAACTAGCAGAGATATTGAAAAATGCTAAGGTTGTAGGAGTAATGGACCGCGCAATAAGCTTCGGAAGCTATGGTCCAAGCTTCCTAGATATCAATACTGCACTATACGACTACAAGAAGAAGCCGCTACTAGTAAACTATATCTACGGCCTCGGAGGAAGAGATGCACCGCCGGAGCTGTTGGAGAAGATGTTCAATGAGCTACTAAGCGATGCGGAGAAGGGATACGTTGAGAACAAGCTTAGATTCCTAGGTGTTAGGGAGTAAGCCGGGAGGTGAATAGTGTATGGCTCAGCAAACCCTACCCCAAATCCCCATAAAGAAGGGTGAACCAGCCTATAAGTTATGGATATTCGAGCCTGGATGGAAGGGTGAACTACCACTAATACTAAACCCTAGACAACTAGCAGAGCAGAAGAGAGCAGCTATACTACCGGGACACAGGCTTTGTGCAGGCTGTGCAGCCCCGATAATAGTTAAACTCGCAAGCTTCGCGTTCCGCGGACCAACAATCGTTGTAAATGCTACTGGATGCCTCGAGGTAGCAACAACAATATTCCCATACACTAGCTGGGCAGTACCATGGATACACAACGCCTTCGAAAACGCGGCTGCAACGGCTAGCGGCGTTGAATCAGCGATCAAAGCATTTAAGAAGACTGAAAGGCTACCATGGGACCATGTAGACGTAGTAGTCTTCGGAGGAGATGGCGGAACATTCGACATCGGGCTACAAAGCCTGAGCGGTGCAGCCGAGCGTGGACACGACTTCCTATACATACTATACGATAACGAAGCATACATGAACACGGGTATACAGCGTAGCGGTGGAACACCGAAGTATGCATGGACAACGACGAGCCCAGTAGGATCAGTATTGCCGGGTAAGACTCAGCATAAGAAACCTATAGCGGACATAATGGTTGCACACCGCATACCATACGTAGCAACAGCAACACCAGCACACTGGCTAGACCTTATGAAGAAGGTCCGTAAAGGCATCGAGGTTAATGGGCCAGCCTTCATACACGCATTAAGCAGCTGTGATCGTGGATGGAGGCATGACACGGCGCTAGCAATAGAAGTATCTAGGAGAGCAGTAGACACATGCTACTTCCCACTATGGGAGTGGACTCCGGAGAAGGGATACATGTTAACGGATAGGAGCTTATCAATAGCTAGAAACCCCAAGCTGAAACAACCCATCGAGAGATTCCTAGAAGTACAGGGCAGGTTCAAACACCTACTAAGACCCGAGAACCGCCACCTACTAAAAGACCTTCAGGAATGGGTTGATAAAGTCTGGGAAGACCTGCTCAACCGTGCAGTAAACGCTCCACGATAAACCCCAATTATTTTTCTCAATCCTATACAAAATCCTAATACTCCTTAGATAACTAATATTTTCCGCTAGTGGTGTTGAATCCATAATGATAATACGTGATCCGGGTGGGATAAGGGATTTCCTAGCAAGGATCGCTGGTAATCGAAGAATAGCTTTCGCATTCGTTGGAAGCCCTCTGAGAAGGGATGACAGAGCTGGGTTAATACTAGTAAACAAGCTGGGCACAGGGGAGAGGGAGAATATATTATTTCTTAAGTGCGAGTACGGCTTGGAAAACTGTTTATCTGAAATAACGAGTTTTAAGCCGGAAGTACTCGTGGTAGTTGACGCGGTCTATGCTGAAGAACTAGAACCCGGCGAAGTAATACTTGCAGGCAGGGAGCATCTTAGGGAGAAGATCGGGCTAGTAACTACTCACAATATACCGGTAACACTAGTCCTAGAAACCCTCCAGAGGGAAGCGGGGGTGAAGGAAGTATACCTGCTTGGTGTAATGGTTAAGGATACTGGTTTCGGCGAAGAAGTATCCAGGGAAGTACTATCCGGTATCGATGAATTACTCGAAATAATCAAATCGATCGCTGGGAAAACAGCGTTATAATATATTACCCGAACAAACAAAATAATATAACAACTAGGTAATCGGAGGGAATCTAGCCCTGGCTCGGGCACTCGTAGTAATATCAACTACAGAGCTGGAGAAAGCTATCCTGGGAATACTCTGGGCAGCAACAGCCTTCAAGGAAGGATGGATAAACGATGTAGAACTATACTTCTTCGGCCCGGTTGAGAAGCTTATAGCCGATCGGGAGCCGAAACTAATCGATGCGATCAACCAGTATAAAACACTGGGCAAAACACCGATTGCCTGCGAGATAGTAGCCAAAAAACTCGGTATAACCGAGAAACTTGAAGGCATAGTCGATATTGGCCCAGTAGGGAAGCTTATCGGGGAATTAATGGATGAAGGATACACACCCATGATCTACTAGTCTTTTTCTCCCCTCCCCAAACACACCTATAATGCTAGGGGGACTCATACGTTATGAGTAGTTATCCGTGGATAATAAACGAGCTATTAAAAGGGTTCAAGAAGGGAAACACTAGACTGACTGCTTGCAGGGCAAGACGCGGGAGATTTCCGGAGGAGTATAATGTCGACATGTGTATTGAAACTGGTAACGTTAGGGAAGAGTTCTTCTCCATTAAAGTATTCCTGGGAAGAGGGGCTCTTTATCGGAGATGGGTTGAAATACACAGCATCCGAGCCCCAGTAGTTAATGGTGAAATGATCAGGTTCCATGGAACACTCTATGAAGACTGGATACTCGAGACTGTAAGCCGTTGGGAGGGGCCTGGTGAGAAGATATATGTTGAGTACATAATGGATCCGGAGACATTAATACCACTAGAAAGAGGGTATCCTGAACCGGTTAGCAGGCTAGGATACGAGCTACTGAGGAGAGACTATACATGGTTTAAAGACTGGTACTTCGCTGAGGGATTCATGGAGGGATCACCAAAACTACAAGGAGAAAAACCACTAACAACCCAGCACAGGCATAGACACCTAGAAGAAATAAAGAATACCCTAACCAAGTTCGCAAAGGAAAAATGCAGTAGCATGAAGAGAGATTACTATCTAGATAAAGCTTGTAGGAGAGCAGAGAAAATACTCAGAGAATATTTACAATAAAAACGCCGCAAAATTACGGTTCACTTCTAAATATACGGATTACGACTACATAATGAATCCATTTATATTCAAAAGGGGTTGGATGATAAT
>WAON01000008.1 GCA_015521265.1 Desulfurococcales archaeon | reverse complement strand
TTGTCGGCAGTATCGTGAAGTCCCTTATTCCCGTATCTATCGGGGTTGCATCGATCCTTCCAAGGTTTGCCTGAGTATTAGTCGCTAGGACGATCTTATCCCCGATCCTCTCAATGCTTGTAACCCTAGCACCCAATGCAGCAACGATCCTTATAGTTGGCGGCGCAATGTATAATAATAGAGTCGGTGATACAACCGTATTCATCCTCTCCAAAGCCCTACGGGCTTCCTCATTCTCAGGATTCATAAGGGCATGGCTGTACGTGTTGAAGGGTACTAGGAGGGCTCCGCCAAGCGGTAGTGTATTCGTCCTGTGGGGTCCGATCTGTGAGTATCCCAGGTCTAAGAGCCTGATGAACCTTAGCGGCTCATTACCGGGATCGAGGGGATCACCATATATTAGCCCTCCGCGGATAAAGGAGTATAACCTATTCATCAGTGATGCAACAGCCCCATTTAACGGGTAATAGGTTCCATCACCATCAATGCTAATACGGGACAAATCATTTATCTCATGTATCAGCGTTTTATGAGTTACCATATCAATACACTCGATACCCTTAAAGATCCATTGGTGTATCGTGAAACAAGCATGATCAACGTGTTGGGCCCCGTAAATAGCGGGTCGATCAATGAGCCTAACGGCTTTCCCTGATTTATGATCTATACTGTAGATTCCGAGGTTCTCGTGTCCATCACCCCTAGCGATCAATAATTCGTCATGGACTGGGTTATAGATTATCTCCGATACTTCTCCAACCCATTTCTCCGGGTGATGCATACTCTCCTTCCACAGCAGCCTAATACTGTCGTTGTCAACATCGTAAATGTGTACATGGCTGTACTTGTTCCGGAAATCTATCGTAGCCCCATGATCAATCCTACCACGATAAAATGCTGGAGCATGAACCCAGCCCCCGAAAAATATTTCGCCATCAACAGCATCAACCGCGTTATAAGTATCACCCCCACTAACCGGTTGAAAACCAACTTTCTCAAAATCATAAACCCGGCGGATACCATCCCTATCAATGAAGTAGGCCCTAGCTTCAAAAGCCAACGTGTAATAGAGGACTCCACGGTGAAGCTTTAACCCAAATATCCCGCCACTACCCCACTCCGGCCCATAACCTGGACGGTGAGTTTCCAGGAGATCAATAATACTCATACACGCCACCGCTTAATAGCCAAGATAATACCTAATAATTAAGGGTATTGTGATATATAGGCTCTATGATTAATTAAAGGTAGATTTCTATGTTTAACGGGTTAACTGGCCTCGAGCACCCTTGTGATTCACTGTTCCATGAGGATAGACCTCATTTATAAGTACCTCCCCGTTTAAGCCGATCTTACCTGCTAGAACTCTAATCTTCTCCTCAGTGTTTTCAATAATATCGGCTACATTATAGCCTATTGCTGAGTATCTATATGCTTTTGACAGTGTAGCTAGTTGATCTGCAAGCTTTACAATTAATGCCTCAACACTCTCCTGTTCCTGGTATTCTCTGAATAGCCTTGTAATAGTATCAATACCTATTCTTTCAATTACAGCCTCGAGCTCTGCTGGCTCCTTGACACTATAACCTTTAAACATCGGGGTTATATCCCCAATATAGGCTTCAGCGATATCGTGTATTAATGCTAACAACACGGCTCTACCCATATCCACTTTAATACCCCTACTCGACATCTTAGCTGCTAATCCTAGTGTTAATAGTGCAACCCGGTAGGAGTGCTGTGATACTGTTTCAGATAGAAAAGCTGGTATACCTCTAAGCATCCATCCACTCCTAGCAAGGGAGTCTAGGGTCTCGGATATTTCGATGAGTTTGTCCAGCATAGAATACTCCACCCATGAATACTGACGACTTACAGCTACTCTAATAATATGCATCGGATTAATACGAATACTATTCACCATGTATATTTTTATCCTGTGGGGGAAAATATTATTCCTAGTTACACGTTACCAGTGGGGTAATCGTGGTTGAGGCACCTGGTTAGAGACTTAAGCGGTAGAGACCTGATCTCAACCCTAGACTGGAGCGATGAAGAACTAGAAATCGCATTAAAGCTCGCAGAAGAACTAAAATGGACAGCCCACTACTACGGTATCGAGGCTATACCGAAGATCCTTGAGCGAAAAGTATTCTTCATGCTGTTCTTCGCACCATCAACAAGGACCAGGGCAGCTTTTGAAGCTGCAATGCATTACCTAGGCGGGCACGCACCATACGTTGAAGCAAAGACTACCCGTATGGCCTGGGGGAAGGAGGAAAAGTATGGTGAAGCAGTAAAGGATGTTGCCAAGATGTATGAGAGGTACGGGCACGGAATAGGAGTTAGGATCCTCGACAAGGCTATCGATTACAAGTACGGCGTCGGTAACAGCTTTATAAGGGAGATACAGCACAATGCAAACGTCCCAGTAATAAACATGGCCGACGACATGTTCCACCCAACACAGGGACTAGCAGACATCTACACCTTCAAGGAGAGGTTCGGGAAGACTGAGGGCAAGAAATACGTGATCATGTGGGCTTACAGCCCAGAAATACGTGGATGGTGCAGCGTACAGGAAGACATGATCCTATTCCCAAGGTTCGGCGTAGACGTAGTAGTAGCACGCCCACCGGGCTTCGACCTAGACCCGAAGCTCGTCGAGAAAGCTAAAAAGCTAGCAGAAGAACACGGTGGATCACTAACCTTCACAGACAACTACAAGGAAGCACTCGAAGGAGCACACGCAGTATTCCCGAGGAACTGGGCATCACCAAAACTAGTAGAACTAGGATACAGTAAGTTTAAGGATGAAGAACTAAGAATCTATGAGAAATACAAAGACTGGAAAGTTACAAGGGAACTATTCGACCTAATGGATAAACACGGAGTACTAATGCACGTACTACCAATAATGAGGAAGTATGAAGCAGACGACGACGTAATAGATGATCCAAAGAGATCAATAATCTACGAACAAGCAGAAAACGGGCTATGGACAAAAGCAGCAGTACTAGCATTAACAATGTATGGAGTAAAATAAACAATCATGTTTTAAGGGAAATTAAATTTCACTATTCTTTTTACTCTCTTTTCTTTATGAGTTGCTAACCCGATTTATCCTTAATTCAGTGAACGATCAATCTCAGGGAATCATGGTGATGTTTATCTTTTAAACTGTAAAATGCAAAGAATACTCCAGTATCAACG
>WAON01000007.1 GCA_015521265.1 Desulfurococcales archaeon | reverse complement strand
TGCTTCTACCCCGACTTTTTCCAGTACTATTCCTCGAGCCATAGGGGCTCCTTCTAGCGGGTCGTGCTTCTTCTTTAATCCCAGCATTTTAATCTTAAATTCTCTTTGACTCCATCTAAACTTTAACCTCTTCCTCCTAAGCTTTCTCGCTGCAAATAATCCCTGAGGCGATTTCTTTCCTGTCACGGCTTTCAGCCCATGGTAGTGTTTCAATACACAATAAGTATATGGGGGTCTTAAATCTAGCGTTTAAGCTATTATTACATTATCTACGTCGAAGTACCTCTTTAAGATCATCCTAGCTCTAGCAACGTTTTTACCGTTCTTACCAATAGCTATTCCCTTATCATTCGACTCAACTGTTACATAAACTACTTTTCTGCCCCCCGGCCTATTCACTACTCTAACTTCTTTAACTCTAGCCGGTGCTAGTGCTAGCCTAGCCTGCTCTTCTAAATCCTCGCTAAACCCGACAATTTCTATGTTTCTACCAATGATTTTCCTAAGCCTTTGTACATTGCTTCCTCGAGGCCCAACGGCTTTACCTACTTCGTCAGGGTTTACTAGGAATATAACCCTATTGTATTCGTCATCGATAATGCAGTCTCTAACGTGTACACCAGTTATCTCATTTAGGAGAGCCATATAGCTTAATTCTTCGGGGCTGATTGTTATCCTTTTACCAGATTTCTTACTCAACTCTTTCAATCACCTATTCTTCCTCTATAAGATCCAATATATTCGACTGTCCCGGATCTATTATTGCAAGCATCGCCACACTAAACGGCTTACCCACTAGCGTTCCCAGTTCGTAGTTTGTCCCTTTAAACCTATAAACAGGTATCCCGGATAGCTTAGCGTAATATTCAATATCTCTCTTTAATTCTGGAGGCGCATTCTCAGCTATAACTACAAGTTTGGCTTTACCATGCAGTACTAGTTTTATAGTCCTTTTAGAACCAAGCACTACTTCGCCCGTCTTAATAGCCATTTGAAGAGCACGGATAAAATCTACTTGGGATACCACTCTACGATCACCCCTTCCTGCCTACTATTCATTCCTCACTATCCTGTTTTTCACCACTCTCCTCATTACCCATTGATATACTTATCTCTCCTTCTAGCGGCGTCTCGGGTTCTTCCTTGTTAATATAAGTCATGTATATATTAACTATACCGGTTCCTACAGGAACTGGTTGTCCAATGATGACGTTCTCTGTTACACCCACTAGAGGATCGATTTCTCCAGATACTGCTGCATCAGCAAGTTTCGGAACAGTCATTTCGAAGGCTGCTCTAGCTAGTACGCTTGGCTTCTCACCACTAATACCCATTCTTCCAACCTGTCTTACTCTTCCAGTCCATGTCATTATGTCTGCAAGCAACATTATGTGTCTAATATCTACATCCAATCCCTGCTCGTCTAATACGCCTTTTATCTCTTTAATTATTGCTTGTCGAGCAGCTTCTATACCTAGTATAGCTTCTATCTCAGCTATATTGTTTGTATATACTCTCCTATAGTCTACACCCGGTACTTTCAGTACTCCAGATAGATTGCTTCCTTCAGCTACTAAAACGTATTCATCTCCTTGTTTCTGTATGATAATCTTCTTTATCCCCTTGATCCCTTTAATTGTTGCTGATGCTATCTTGCTCTTGATCTTTTCTATCTTTGTATAATCAATCTTTTCCTGTTTCAACTCGACACGAACAGTATAATCTTCCTCCGGATCCTTGTATACATTTTTACCTATCTTCAGCTTCTTTAGAACATTAATTACATCATCAACCGTTATGCCTTTATCCGCAAGCATTACAGGGTCTAATCGTATAACAGCTCCTTCGTAAGGGGTAGCGTCAATTTCCACAGCTACGTTTTCAATGGTAGTCATTTCTATTCTACGAGCAACCTCTTTCGCTTTTTCTTCATCGTATTTATGTTCTTCATCCAGATAGATCCACATTATCGGCGTGCTAGGCTTTTTACGTGCGTCAACGATTTCTATTAAGCGGGGCAGTCCGAGCGTTACGTTGAATTCACGTACGCCGGCATAGTGGAATGTACGTAGTGTCATTTGTGTGGATGGTTCCCCGATGCTTTGGGCGGCGACTGTTCCAACGGGTTCTCCTGGATCAACTTGACTACTGGTATACCGGTTTATTATTTCGTTTACTATGTTTAAGACTTCATCGACTGAAAGACCGTATTCTTTGTATTTTTCTTTTAGTTTTTCTAATGCGTCATTATAGATTTTTGTACTAACTTTTCCCTTTAAATGTTCTTCGAGAAGGCTTGTTAGTTGTTTAATGGATTTGATCTTGGTCATATCCTCCACCCGATCACCTTTTCTATTACGCGATCGATTTTAACGGCTTCCCCGTGATCACTCTTCATAGGGTCTACTCCGTCCTCACCATAGCGGAACTGTACTATTTCTCCCGTAGGTAGTCTAACTGTTCCATCATATTCTACGCGTAGGTCTTGTAGGGCGTTTATAAGCCTTCTCTGCATGTAACCGCTCTGACTAGTACGCACTGCTGTATCCGTTAATCCCTCCCTACCCGCGGCGGCGTGGAAGAACATTTCAATAGGGTTCAGCCCTTCTACGAATCCATGTGCTATAAATCCGCGGGCTTCTGGGCCTAAGTCTCCGGGTTTGAAGTGTGGTAGTGTCCTGTTATGGTAGCCTCGGCTGATCCTCTTACCACGTATTGTTTGCTGCCCTAGGATTGCGGCCATCTGGGTGAGGTTTACGGGGTTTCCGCGTGCACCTGTTCTAGCCATTATTATTACTGGGTTTGTGAGGTTGAAGTAAGGCGTTATTGCTTCTGCGACAGCATCTAGTAGCTTCTTCGATAATAGATCAATTATCTCGTCTTCCAGGGTTTCTTCCAGCGTCCTGCCTGGACGTGGTTCTAGTTCTCCATGCTTATATTTCTCGATAAGCTCGTATACCTCGTTCTTCTTATCGAGTATGATTTCTTTAACTTTTTCACGGGCTTTTTTAGGTAGTAATAAGTGTGTATATCCCATTGTGAATCCGTATTTTTCCGAGAATCTTAGGAACATTTTATAAACATAGTCCATGAAGAGTCTTGCAGTGTCTTCCCCGTATTCTTTTACTAGCCAGTGTATAAGGCTTTCAGGAGCTTCATGCCCGATGCTGGCTTTATCTAATACACCTATGAGGAACTCACCTTTCTTCACTATAACTAGGCTGTCATGCGGGCAGTCTTCATCGATACACCTCAGTGCAGCGGCGCTCCCGATCCTTGCTAGTCTCTTATAGTTAAAGTCCTTTGGTAGGAATAAACTGATTAATTGTTTTCCTGTCCAGTAGGGTCCTGGTTTGAGTATTGCTGGTTCTGGGAATTCACCCTCATAACCTGCAACTCCCAGTAGTTCGATCACGTCTTCGCGTGTGAGTAGTGTTGATTTATTGGTTAGTAGGAAGGCTCCACTGATATAGTCTTGCAATCCGCCGATAATTGGTCCTCCATATCTTGGGGTTAGGATGTGTTTCTCTACAAGCATTAACAGCCTAGCTTCAGCTCTAGCTTCCTCTCCCTGCGGGACGTGGAGGTTCATCTCATCTCCGTCGAAATCAGCATTATATGGTGGACAGACTAGTAGGTTTAATCTAAATGTCTTGTAGGGCAGTACCCTTACTACGTGGGCCATAATGGATATTCTGTGTAGGCTTGGCTGCCTATTGAATAATACTATATCTCCATCCTTAAGGTGTCTCTCAACGATATAACCGGGTGCTAGGGTTTCAGCTAATGCTTTGCGATCCACGTATTTTAAGTTGATCTTCCTGCCATCCGGTTTTATAACATAGTTTGCACCAGGCCACTTCTCAGGGCCGTTTATTACATGTCTACGTAGTTCGTCAATATTCCACGGAGTCACTCTTTCCGGCACTGTTAGTATTTTAGCTATATCGATGGGTACTCCGACCTCGTTAATGCTTAGATTGGGATCTGGACTGATCACTGTACGAGCGGAGAAGTCTACTCGTTTACCGCTCAGATTACCGCGGAATCTACCCTCCTTACCCTTCAGCCTCTGAGTAATACCTTTCAATACTTTGCCGCTTCTATGCTTAGCAACAGCTATTCCGGGAGCTTGGTTGTCGAAATATGTTGTTACATGGTACTGGAGTAGGTTCCACTCTTCCTCAATGATAGCATTTGGAGCACCAGTATCTAGTAGCTCCCTAAGCCTATTGTTTGAACGGATAATGTCTACAAGCTTGTGAGTTAGATCATCTTCACTCCTAATACCTGTCTCGAGTAGAATTGATGGTCTTACAGCTCTAGGTGGTACTGGTAGGACTGTTAAAACCATCCATTCAGGCCTTGCCTCGTTTGGGTCGCCTCCTAGTAGTCGAACGTCTTCGTTCGGTATTTTCTCTAGCCTCTTCCTTACTTCAGCCGGGTTTAGTCTTCTAACACCTTCCTCCCTCTCCTCATAGAAAGTATAGGGTTTCTCCAGTCTAATCTTGTATTGTTTTGCTCCGCAATGCGGACACTTAGTTTGCGCGGCTGCTTTACGCCTAATATATTCATGTACTCTCTTCTTCAAGTATTTTAGTCTCAGCTCGTCAAGGTTCTTGAGGAGCTCCATATACTTCTTTCTTTCTTCCTCAGAGATCTTCAGTCTACCGCATACTCTACAAGTAGTTCTTAGATACATGTGTATGTGTTTAGCAAAACTCACATGGATAACGGGTTTAGCGAGTTCTATGTGTCCAAAGTGTCCGGGGCATGAGTCCCTGGTATTACCGCATACAGGGCATACTTCTCTCGGCTCAATGGCACCTAGCCTTCGATCCATAGGTCCCCCGTCTATAGGCATACCATCATTATCATATACTTCATTAGTAATTATTGCTGTAACACTCATCTTCCTAATTTCATCCGGTGAAAGAATACCAAACTTAATACCCGTAATACGTCCTTTACCAGGCATTAATCATGCACCCCCGCTACTTCTCCTCCTTGACAAGCTTCTTCAAGTCTTCCACTCTTAAGCGAGGCATAATGCATAGACTCATTAATTCCTGTACTAGGAGTTTGAAAGCATATGATACTTCAACGGCTTTCAGCTTGCCTTTATCCTTATGTATTGGACAGACGTATTTCCTCCTAATCTTATCATAGTATCCAATGTGTCCACACAGTTCACACACGTATAT
>WAON01000006.1 GCA_015521265.1 Desulfurococcales archaeon | reverse complement strand
GTATTCTCGCTAGTTTAACGGAAGCCTCCTTTACAGCGTTTATTTCCCTAGTCCTTACTAGTTCACTGCTTGGAAGGTACATGTATTTTAAACGGTAAATATCCGTTTTCAACTCGTGGAGTATATTGTTTAATAAGCCCATGTTTAACGGGATGTTCAACTTATGATTCCTAACAATATCAACTAATAGATTATATGCGTATTCAGCCATTAGTATCCGATAATCATTAGCTGTATCAACCAGTTTCCTTCACCAATATAGAGTAATAAGAGGAGGAGAAAAGAGAAAAAGATACTTACTGATTAAGGGGTTAGTCTGGTATGATCCTTGTACCTGTTTCTCCCTTGAGTGCTTCGTAGGCTTTTGTTAGGTGTGCTATGATAGCTTGCTTACCACCGTTCTCGATGAATCTTATCGCTGCTAGTACTTTTGGCCCCATGCTTCCCGGCTTGAAGTGTCCTTCCTCGAGGTATTTCTTTGCTTCGCTAACCGTCATTACATCGATCGGTTTCTGGTCTGGCTTTCCGAAGTTTATGTATACCTTGTCAACATCGGTTAGGATCATGAAGGTTCCTGCACCAATCGCTGTGGCAAGCCTCTCGCCTGCAAGGTCTTTATCGATCACCGCTTCAACGCCGTGGAGCAGTCCCTTCTCATCATAGTATACAGGTATTCCTCCACCACCGCTTGCTATTACGATGAATCCCTCGTCTAAAAGCTTCTTAACAGCATCGATCTCAACGTGCCCCTTGGGATCTGGTGATGGTACAACCCTCCTCCAACCGCCTCTTGGATCGGGTTTAACAGTCCACCCGAACTCTTCCGCTAGCTTCTTTGCCTCTGCTTCATCATACCATGGCCCAATGTATTTTGTCGGGTTCTGGAAGGCTGGATCATTCTTGTCAACGATCGTCTGTGTAACGATGGTTACAATACCCTTAACAATCCCTCCATTCAATAAGCCCTCTTCTTTAAGCTTATTGTAGAGGCTCTGCTGGATAAGGTATCCGAGCCATCCCTGACTCATAGCTCCGGCTATGTCTAGGGTCATTACTTCAAGGCCCTTCAGCTTCTTGCCTGCAAGCATCCATTCAGCAATAATACCGACCTGCGGCCCATTACCATGTGTTATCGCTACCTTATAACCCTCCTTAATAATCTTCACCAGGAACTCCGCGCTCCTATAAGCGTTTTTCCAGTAGTTCTCAACACTACCCTTCTCTCCCTTAGTCTGGAAGGCGTTGCCTCCGAAGGCTACCACAATATATTTTTCATGCCTATCCTCCACGATTACTACACCTATACACTACTATGTCTTGTTATTCAATAATTCAAGGCTACTGTTAAATAAGAACTTTCCTCTTAAGAGAATACATGTTCCCCGATGAAAGGGTTTAGAGTCCCGAAGGATTGTAGGATTCTACTCGGGGTATTAATAGCTTGCCCAGTAACAAGATACTATTGATCCGGGGCCTGGCTTTAGATTTATCACTTCTTCACTCCTATCTATTACCTATGTTTGATATTATGCGTAAAAACAACGAGTTAGTCATCTATAAAAGGTACGGTTATTGTATAGGTTTAACTTGTAGCTATAACGTGGGTAATCAATTAGTTCAATGCATAGTACCGGATAATTGTAGCCTAAAATATGCTAAAGAATTAATCGGGTATACAAGGCTCCACTTATACCATAAACTTATGAAGAAAATCAAGATGAAACCCGTATATGGAGTTACTATACCCGCATCACCAATGGATAAATTCATAATTACAGTAACAATCTACTTATCAAGAAACACCAATTACTATAGGAACACTATTAAATGGGTTAGGAAGCTCCTGGAACAAAACTGTTTATGGGGGAAATGCGAATATAGCGGTTTGACCGGATCTTATCTTTTGAACCAGTTATACACGGTAATCGATGATATTAGAAAAATATTCATGTATAAGAGTAGCGGGGATAGATGGGTTAGAGAAGCGGTTCTCCTACTAGGTGTTAAAGGGTTTGGAACAAAGTCGGTAATGGCCTACCTATTACACTCCTACGGGTTGACAAGATATGCGCCGATAGATAGATACTACTATGAATTCCTCAAAAGCCTAGGTTTCAAGGGGAGACTACCAGTTAAGAATAAATGTATTACTGCAAGCCTAAACCCCGATAACTGCAAATATAGGCAGAAATGCCTATTCTACGAAGCAATGAAAAGATTCGATGAATACAATGGTTTAATACAATCAATAACATATATAATAAACAGACTAACAAGAAAGAATAGATCAAGTATTATTGAAGAAAAATTAATACCAGCAAGCAAAGCCGAACAATACGTTTCCTACCTCAATGAAGTTATTAAAAAACTCGATGACAAATCTTTAACTAAGTAGTAC
>WAON01000005.1 GCA_015521265.1 Desulfurococcales archaeon | reverse complement strand
TCTTAGAGGTGTAAACAAGTTTACAGGAAAATCTTGGAGTATTATCGACGGGCTCCACGGATTGTCTTTCTGGTGGGTTATTTCTAAAACTCTACATAGAATTGATCCGGGTTATTTAAACGGCTATATATTCTCGCGTATATTTATTAGGAAGAAATTAGCGGTTAAACAGAGTAAGGTATTAGAGATTATCAGGTCTTCGTATCGACAGGGCGTGTATAAAGTTTTCGCACAGAAACTGGGATTGGTGTAGTGTTGGTTGGTTATTGACGGGTTAGCTATTAGTTTTAATGATGTATTAATTGGTTCTGCTGTTATAGTTTTTATCTTATATTTTATCATGCTTTACATAGCTCATGGTAAATGGATTATTAATAATTCAAAAAAGCCCGTCTCGAGGCTTCTCTACTACTTACTAATAATTTCTTTTACATTCTATTTAGCTGATCTGGTTAACTCTCTTATTATCGGCTATAGGGATTTATCCTTTTTCATTATAGTAACGTTTCTCTTCCTAGAAGTATCACTTCTTGATCGGCTAGGGTATTTCTCCAATGAAGCTGCCCGGCAGTTACTGGTTATAATTAGTATTATTGTCTCATTCTCAGAGCCTTTGATCATGACTTTTGGGAACAGGTTTTATCCTAGATATCCGTGGAGCCGTGACTCTATTTATCAGACTGGTAGTTTGGCTGAGTATCAGGCAAGTCTTTCAACTAGTGGTTTATATTATTTGGTCCCTGTCAGGGTTTTGAATCAAGACGCCCTGGCTCACTTAGTAGTTCCTTCTGAATGGGTTCGTCTAACCCTCCTACTGACGATAGATCTTGCACTTATACTAGCATTGATAAATTTGTTTAAGAGAATTGGTTACGGTATTGCAAGTTATTATGTACCAGTATTTATTTTCTGGGCTAATCCGGGGAATAGTTTTATGATGGGGCGTGCTGTTACTGAAGCCTACCCGTTTCTCTTCCTATATCTCGCAGTATTGTATGCTATGAATATTGGCCAGCGGGAATCCCTATTGCTGTTGACACTTGTCAGTATTCCGATGGTTTTCGCCCATGGTTCCACCTCAACTATTATGTTATTGTTGTTTACGCCGCTGATAATAATGTATAGGATACTGTATGTTAGAAGAAGTACTACTAGTATTAACTGGGCAAGCCTTCGCCAGCCTTTGTTTATACTACTTGGTATAACGTTGATCTACTGGGGTTGGACTAGTATTGCAGTTATAATTGCTAGGATTGGAGAGAAATTTATAAACAGTATTACAGAGTACTTCGTTGAAATAGGTTCGGAAGCTACGGGTTCAACAGTTGGTTGGTCTTATACTCCGAGATACTACAAGCCTGGGTTTGAATTATTCGGATATTCGTGGGCTTTTCCGATAGGTGTAGCTGCTGCACTCGCATTAGTATTCTTATTCAAGCGTAGATTTCTCGGACCGGATAAAGGGTTTGCGGAAGTAGCTGGGTTTATGGGTGTGTTAATTATTGGAGCGGCGTATCTATCCTACGCTCTAAGCGAGGCCGGACAATACTGGATTCCTGTCGGCTACTTTCTAGCTATGATGGCTATTATACCAGTTACAATGAGGATGATTAGGGTCAAGATCAGATCTATCCTGTTCATATCGTTGATCCTAACCTCACTTTTCGTATTCACAGGGTTCTACTCCCCAACACATGCACCACTAGAACACCCGGATTTTGAAACTATTTCATTCATCTTTCGTTACCCTAGATATATTGAAACAAGGATTGTTGGAAGCGTTATCCCGGACTATATTATCGCCTATTATGATTACGATCTACCGATCCGTTCCGGGATCTATAAGGGTATAAGGAATCGCTTATCAACTATTATGCAATATGGTGATCCGTGGCCCCTGTATATACCGCCTTATACACTGGTAGCTCTTAAAACTAATAGGCTACAATATTCACCGCTAAGGCTTTCAAGTGTGGATGTAGTCTATACTAGCGACTACTATGTAATAATAGGTCTAGGGAGGTTAGATTAAAGAAGTTGACATCTGAGATTGGTAGAAGGCTTGCTAAAGGCTCTTTCTGGATCTCGTCGAGCCAGTTAACTGCTGCATTAATAGGTTTTGCTGGTAGTATAGTTATTGCTCGCCTCCTTACACCCGACGAGTATGGATTAATCGGTATCTCATTGATCTTTCCAGGAATGATCCCGGGCTTGCTAGATTTAGGCTTATCATCTGCATTAATAAGGTTTACCCCTTTACAAGATGGAAAGAAGTATGTTTATACGGCTTTCACTATAAGGTTATTTTTAGCAGTTGCTGCAGGTTTATTACTCTACACATTTTCCGATCTATTCGCGGAAGTGCTCTCAAGACCCTATATTTCAGGATTTTTAAGGGTCCTGTCTATTTATGTTGCCGGTTTCATGATCGTGGAGTCTGTACGTAATATATTGATGGGTATGGGTAAGTATAAGAAGGCTGGATTATTGGATGTTTCCAGAGCATTGTTGAGAGTATCTTTTTCAGTAATATTCATATTGCTGGGTATGCGGGTTTATGGAGCTATATGGGGTTTTTCAGCGGCTGTAATTACATTACTAGTCCTGTATCCATTGTATTATCCTAGGGAATATACGAAGATCAGTGTTGATAGGGCTGTTTTATACAGTTTATTCACATATACTCTACCATTATACGTACCAATACTCCTCGAGCTTCCACTTAATTATACGGTTAGAATCTTTCTTGCAAGATATGTTACAAATACTGAAATGGGAAACTATGCCGTCTCAACTAATTTATCACTACCACTCATAATCATCGGGAACTCCCTTGCCCTTGCTATTTTTTCATCATTGCCGATATTAATTGGGGATAAGGAGAAGCTCGGCCTAGTAACGAGGAAGGCTGTAGTATATACAACAGTTATCATGATGCCCCTCGCTATAACCCTCCTAGCATTTTCGAAGCCGATTACGTTTCTCGCTTACGGCCCTAAGTATTCATTAGCCCCAGTCTATCTTACATTATCCTCGCTCATAGGACTTCTTGCACCCTTTGGATTCTATGTTTTAAGAGCGTATTTCGACGCTACTGGGAACACACAGTATACTTTGAGGGTTAGTCTTGTGTTTTTAGCATTATATGTTCCGTTAGGAATAATACTGATCACGTACCTCAGAGTCTCAGGATTTATACTTGCTTTCATAATATCAAGGACAATTAGTTTAATCTTCGGTGTTAATATATTAAGGAAAAAGTTTAATCTTGAACTGTGGGGATATAGAAACCTTGTGTTATTTACATATATGCTATTTCCTGCAATACCGGTACTACTAATAGAATATTATGTAGCCCCACAGCCATCATATATAAAATATATTGTAGAGTTTATAATGTATATAACAATACTGGTTTTCTCAATGGTGAAGGCACTGAGGCATAGCGAGATAAGAGAGTTGAAAACTCTCTCGCTGGAACTATCAATTGTAGGGCCAATGCTACACTACTTATTTGACTTCCTTGAAAAGATTCAGGCAAGGATACACGGATTTAAGGAGGAAAAATATTGAACAATATAAATCTTTTAATTGTTAATTGGCTCGATAAAACCCTTTATAATCTGCTCAAACGCAACGGGTACAAGATAACATATATTCCAAGAGGTAGGAATGATTTCATTCAAGCAGTAGATTTAGACAAATACGACTTAATTTACTATGCAAAATTCGTTCCACCTTACATTGAAAACTTTCCCATTCTTTTTAAAACTAGAAAACCCCTCATTCATGCAACACATGCTCCTTTCTTCATACAATACTTCTATCGACCTATTAATTACTTTTATGAAACTATTATGCTAAGCCAATTATTACTCTTTAAAACTAGGCGAAACATATGGATACACTCGTTAAACTCCTATGAATACGCCACATTGCTCAGACTTGGATATAGCACATATTATATTCCACTAGGAGTTGATACTGTAGAGTTTTCACCTAAAGAAAAATTTTATAATTTTACATTAATGTTTGCCGGGGCAAGGTATCAGAAGGGTGCAGACCTATTAAAATATATTATAAGTGGAGTAATCCGTAAGAGACAAAACACTCGTTTCATCCTAGTCGGCAATGATTTCCTAAACAAAAATCTAAGAATCCTACGCGATAAATACCCGGAGAACGTAGAGATCTACGATTACCTCCCGAGGAAAATATTCATCGATAAACTATGTAAATCCCACATATTACTATTCCCAAGTAGATATGAAGGATGCCCGAAAATACTACTCGAGGCATTGAGTTGTAGGGATTTAATTGTCGGATTTAAACTTAAAGGCTTACATTCTCTGAGACTAGCTTATCAGCATGGTGCAGCGATACTTTCGGAGTATCCGGGACTAGAACCCATAATAAAGGGAGTAATAGCCTACCATGACCTCTACTATAACAATAGAGAGAGGTATGAGAAAATAGCTGACACCGCCAGGAGTATTGCAGAGTTATTTGACTGGAGAAAACTCTTCAAAATATACGACCGAATGTTTAAGGAAGTAAAAGAATACTCTAACAATGATTAAGGCGATTATATTTGAAGATAGGTGTTTTTACGAGGTATTACTGGCCGGAGGGAGGAGGGGCTGAGCTAGCAACTTATCTTATATTAAGATATTTGTCTAGGGAGCACTCTATTGAAGTATATACAGGTACCCGAAAAGTTCAGAGTAGAAACT
>WAON01000004.1 GCA_015521265.1 Desulfurococcales archaeon | reverse complement strand
ATTAGCAAAACAATTAGAGATGCCTATAACCAGTAATGATAAGGATATACTAAGCAATGCACCAAAGTATAATATACAAGTATACAGCCTGGATCAGTTCCTTAAAATAATAGCATAGAAACATTTTTCTTCTCGATTGTTTAGGAATAATTATAGATACTGGATTGAATAATTAAGCAAAATGGGTGGTTCTTAGGGATAACTATGAGTATTCAGTATTTCCTATTTTTAACTGACCTCCCCAATATACTCCTCAGCTCGTCCCTTACTCCTATAAACTTCGCATGGTAGATATAATCTAGTACTGTTCCCCGAGCTTTCTTTATTTTCATGTGATCTATTAGTTCCTTGAAGAACCCCCCTGCTAGCCCTTCTCCTACTACTGCGTATCCCTGCCCGGCTTCCTTGCTTATCCTTGCTCCCGGTAACGGGTTCAACTTCCTCACCGGCGCTATTGATTCCAGCTCCTTTGTTGCGTCTTCGAGTATTTCGGGGTATCTGGTTAGTCTTCCCGATAACACTATATCCATCGGTCTCCCAACGCTGTACTCGATCATACGTGTAGTCTTAACTACTGACTCGATCATTGCCCTGTACCCGTCTCTACACTCTGGATCACTATTCTTCCTCTCGATCACCTCCTCGATGCTCCTTGCTCTGCATATGTCCATTAATCCGCCGTGGAATACGTCGTACCTCCTCCATGTCTTCCCCAGTACTGCTAGCTCCATATCCAGGGGCCCAAGGGTTAACCCGCCTATTGGTGTTAGTGTTCCCCCGTAGCCGTCGATTATTAAGCCGTCCCTAACGCCTATGACTGCATTGTAGCCGTAGCCCATTTCTACGAGTATAAACCTCGTCTCCTCGATGCTTATATTATGTGTCTGGGATTCATCATAGACTCCAAGAACTGTAACTGCTAGTTTATCGGCTGTACCCATATCCAACTTATTGATCTTCCTATATCGGGGGACTGTGGGTAAATGTATGACTCCGGGAATATAACATACCGGTAGCTTCTTCCTCCAAAACTCGACTACGGCATCCATCAACGCCTTATAAACATAGATCCCTGGATCACCTGCTCTAAGCCCCTCCTCGAGGTCTTCGGGCCTAGTCAGTAGTAGTATCCTTAGAGCAAAGCTTGCCGGGTCAACTATGTCTTCATTACATATAACCGGGGCTCCATAACCGGATGGACCCGCTATGAGGTCAACCCTGCCGGCTTCATGGACTGCCTCCACTAGGCTGTGCGGGTCAGCGGCGATCCTCTGTGTTGGAATACTCTTCTCCCAGACGACGCGGGGGCCCTCAACGACTACTAGGTCGAAGGAGCCTGTTCCCGGATCTATTCCTAGTGCACGCTTAGCCCTACCCATCCCCGATCAACCCGGCTACGAGGCTTTCCAGTTCTTCTAGACTACCAGCAACGTATACGTTTCTGAATTCTTTAAGCTTCTCGATATTCAATAAGTCGATCCTCCTCGGCTTAACCCTTATCTTCTCCCAGCACTTAACGGCTCCACGGATACAGGCCTCGACACAGGCTTCGCATCCTGTACATTTTGAAAGGTCTATGCGTGGCTTACCATTTACTAGGACTATAGCCTTCGCTGGGCAGGCATCCATAGCTGGACATTGGCCTGCCTCATCGATGCATGTACACTTCTCCCGATCAATCATGCATGGAGCCTCGCTAACAGCGTAGCCATCCGGGCCCGGCTGATCAGATGGATAAACTACTACTGGTACACCAGACTTACCAGCCTCCGCAAACACTAGTGTCGGCAGTGTATCGGCTATTCCATAAACCATTTTAGCAACACTATTCCCAGTAGCAGGAGCTATAACGGCTAACCCGTATCTTCCAAGGTTAAACCTACCAGTATAGTAGAAGCCCTGATCACCAACTAGTAGCTCCCTATAATAGCTTCCATCAGCAATCCTCCTAAGAACCGGTAATACCCCGTAGACTCTAGCGACTTGGTAGCCCCAATGGCTGAATCCAATGGTTACTCGGTGACCCACCCTAGTTAGATCCTGGAAGAAACCTGCTAGTTCTCTGAGACAACAGCCAGCACCGGTGATCGCCCAGAAAATATTCACTGCATACACCCAGTCGGAAATAACCTGTCGGAGACTACCTGTCTTGTATCGATTAAGTATTATGTGCTTCGATGCGTACTAGTATCTTGTAATATCTATCAATAAGGTGATCCCGGCTATAATCGTTGCCTCCATAATTATCAGCGGGATCGATACGTCTGCGCCGTAACCCTCCTCCCTCCAACTGGTTGCGGAGAGGAAGGTTATTATGCTTTGAACCATGAACACAACTGCTAACAGTACAAGCCTTTTCCCAATAGGCTTACTGAACAAACGGTATACCAGGTAGAAAAGTACTCCGGAAAGGAGTAGTTCAATAACTAGAAGAATATTTAATATGTCCCAGAACGTGAACACTCCTTATCACCTAGAACCCTGCATATTGATTCCCTGATATAATCGATCATGTTCAATGCTTCAACACTCAAAAAATACGGGGAGCCGTAGCCGTCCCCTAATCTTTCAACTATCCCGTGCTTCTCGAGTACTCCTAGGTGGTGCTGGATCGTCCTATAGTTTAATCCCAGCTTTCTTGCTATCTGGTTAATATTCATGGGGTGCTCCATTAATAGGAGTATGATCCTTGCACGAGTAGGCCCTCCCCTACTTGCTTCAAACAACCACTTCACCAAAACCCTGAAATATCTTTCATTCCCCGGCAATACCCCTTCTCCAATTATCCACATATGGGTACTGCCGGGACTATAAGGTTTGTGAAAAATAATTATTATATCAAAGGATTTCCCGCATGTTATTTTTAGCTTGATGGTATTATTCCGCTAACGTCGGCTACGTACCAGACGTTCTTAACTCCCTGCCCAGTAGTGTCTCCACGCTTGTGATCATTTATCCATAGGTATAACGGGTGACCCTTATAGACTAGCTGTATCTTCCCATCATCCCGCAGTATGAAGCTGAAATCAGTAATGTTTAGCGTTGAGGGTATTACTAGCTTGTTGTCACCATATGGGGGCCATTTAGCAGCGCACTG
This sequence comes from Desulfurococcales archaeon, assembly GCA_015521265.1. Lineage (GTDB taxonomy): Archaea > Thermoproteota > Thermoprotei_A > Sulfolobales > Desulfurococcaceae > WAON01. Next base: position 676 of record WAON01000004.1, on the reverse strand, counting down.
TCCGTAGCAGTTGCTCATGCTATAGTTGTCCTTTGCGAAGTAGTATAGCGTCATACCATCGGGTGTTACTAGGTACATTCCGATTCCTTCCTTTACAGCAATCATAACGGTGTAGTCAGGCTTAGCAACAAACCATACCCCCTTCTTACCCTCACCATTAATATCGCCGGGCTTCTTATCCATGAAGAAGTAGTATAGCGGCCAGCCCTTATACGTGATCTGCTTCTTCCCGTCAGGCCTCGTAATCACTCCGAAATCGCTCTTATTAAGCCCTGGTGATGGATTAATATTCTCCACGTAGAAAACTGGCCATTTAGTCGCGCATTCACCGCTGCAATGGCTCTGCCCATCATAGTCTTTCGCGAAGAAGTACAGGGTCATACCGTTCTCATCGGTAAGGTATAGTCCAACCCTGGGATTATAGGCTAGCTTTATAGTATATTTCTCCTCCATAGTCTTAGTAATAGTTGTCGACTGGGTCGTAGTATATGTCGATGTAACAGTCTTAGTAGGTCCTGGGACAGTTGTCGTAACTGTCCTCGTAGCTATTGGGGCTACGGCTGAAACCCCATAACCAATAGCGATTCCAACGACTAATAGGATTATCCCGATAGATACTAGGCGTGTATCCATCTATTCCACCGATCAATGCATATGCTGTCTCTTATACACATCT
>WAON01000003.1 GCA_015521265.1 Desulfurococcales archaeon | reverse complement strand
CTCATAAAGCACCTACCCCACGATTAATCCTTAAGCCTTTAACTTATTCCTCCTCCAGTGGCGGAGGCGGAATCCACGCCTAACCCTCATACGGGTTTTTAGTGTAACCCATATGGGGACTGGTTTATTCGAGTTATATGCTGCTGCAAGTCTTAGCTTCCTACCTAGAGGCTTATTCCTAGCCATTCCATCCACCATAAACTATTATTTTTCAAATATCCTGATCCGAGTTTCCCGGTGTGTTTGTTCATATAGCTGGGCGAGGAGCTTCTTAAGGAAATCTTCCGTTACGGGTATGGGTATTCTACCTGACTGCGCGAGTGCTATAATCTGTTGTTCAACTAGATCGGCTATTTCCGGCTTAACAAGCCTCAGATTCGCCAGCCTACTCCTAGCTTCTGGAGTCATTATCTTACGTAGAACAGCTTGTATCTGAAGCCTCCTCTGTCTCTCTTCTTCAAGCTTCTTCTGCATTTCTAATAGTTTCTTCCTCTTAATAGCCTCTAACTCGTCATCGTATCCAGTCGACAATTCCCTATCAGCCTCCTACGCTCCTGCTTCATCAACTCTATATTGTTATTTTACCCGAAATATTTTAGCCCGGACACTTTCCGGCAAATATTTTACTAGTTCGGGCTCCTCCCTAACTAGATCAGTCATTACCTCATATGCTAGACGATCTAGTAGTGCCCGGCCCTGCGGCGTTATTATTCTACCCTTACCCTTAACTTTCCTCACCAGCCTAGCTTTCTCTAGCTGTTGCAGTATCCTCCTTACAATACTACCACTACCCTTAACGAAGTGTTCGGGGGCTGAGCCGTAGTTTTTCCTACCCCCATATATTGTCCGGAAAGTCTCTATCCCGATGGGTTCACTGGATTTGTATAGTTTTCTGAGTATGCTTGCAACCCTATAATACCACCAGTCAGGATTTGTCGGCGGCTTCTCTTTATGGGAGCCGGTTTTAACATAGAAAGCCCACTCCGGCGGTTTAACCTCCGGCACGTTCTCCTTCAAATACTCTGCAAGCCTCTCGATGAGTCTATCAGCTGGTACTTCTAACGCTGTAACCATTTCCTACCCCTCTTATTCCTCTTCCTTAAAACCCCGGTAAGCGCTATATTATTTTTACTCTTATTAACCTTGGCGATTATGAAGGTATTACCTCTAACTTCTATAAGTTTTGCCCCAGTCTCCTCAGCTATAATCCTCGCAATACTACGCCTATCGATCCCGGAAGTTCTAGCAAATGATTTAAGCACTCTGATCTTAACAACACCATGCTTCTCGAGCCTATTCTTAACTTCCTCGATGAATCCCTTCGTAATACCATGTTTACCAAGTTGTAAATCTATTTTTCCCGCTTTCCTCTTCTTGATCTCTTCCTTGATGTTTTTATCATATACCTCCTCTTCCATCCACACTGGAGACATGTCACCACAACCCTACTACCCTTACCTTCACTCTGAATCCTAACCCTTGCAGTCCTACCGGGTATTAATGGTATATAGCATCTTCTACAATAACCCCTTCTTATATATCTTGGGGGCCTAACCCTAGTCCTCTGAGAGATCAATCTTAATAGTTCAACATATCTCCGGGCAAGATCATAATCTCCCTTCCGAACCATGTCAACAGCTAAATGATACAGGTACTTCATCCTCTGAATAGCTAAATCCCTTATAAGCCTTTGAGCACTCCGCTTAGACATCCATATATACCCGCAACAATCTATTTCAATACCCTCCTTAATTATTCCAATGGATAATCACAGCTACTAAAAAGGAAGTGGTTTAATTGATGAGCAACAAGAACAAGCTGAAAATAATACTGGTTGAATCAGCCCTAGAGCTAGTTCCCAAAGAGATCTGGAGCCACCCTGCTGTTATAAAAAATGCTAGGAGGAGGGGTAAGAAGCCCGGGGAAACACTGCTAGATGTATCACTACACTATGCAGCAATGAAGAATTTAGGGGATAGGGAGAAGAGGGGCAGGCCGGACATCGTACAAATATCCCTCCTAAACGCTTTAGAGAGCCCACTGAATAAAGAGGGGCTACTGGAAGTATATGTTCACACCTATGAGGGACACATTATATTCATAGATCCAAGTGTAAGGCTCCCCAGGAACTATAACCGGTTTGTAGGGCTTATGGAGCAATTATTTATTATGGGGAGAGTTCCGCCTAGAAGCGATAAACCATTACTATACTTGAAGACTATGAAGTTTGAAGAACTACTCAAAGCAATCGGTGCAGGGGGGTTAATACTACTAGATGAAAAGGGAGAGCTGGAAAAGCCTATTAATATAGTAAGGGAAGCCGTTGAAAACAAGTACGCGATAGGCATCGGGGGCTTCCCACACGGAGACTACAGTAGTGAAATAAGAAGACTAGCAAGTAAAACATACTCTATCTACAAGGAGGCACTAGCTTCATGGATAACCGTGTCAAGAATGATTGAAGCCGGAGAACACTTATATAGAATATTATAGGTGCCGCCGCCGGGATTTGAACCCGGGTATCCCGCGCACGGGCCTTCTAAGATACCCGTGGACACGGGCTCGAGAGGCCCGCATACTTGGCCGGGCTATACTACGGCGGCAGTCTTCTACTCCTCTATGATTTACTGACTAGGAGTTTTTATTTGTTTGGGGTTTAATAGTCTTTAACCACTTGATGATCAATCTAAGCTTCCTCGTTAATAGTTTATGATAGAGTAGTATTACCGCTAATATTAATAGCTGTCCATAATCAAGACTGTACACCGAGTAGCCGTTACGGGTTTCCCTTATGAATAATGGTAGTATTGTTACTCCCTCATACTTTGATAGGAGTAGGTAGATGTAGTAGTGTAGGATTATTACTACTAGGCTAGTAGCAGACAATATCATCTTACCAGTCTTATTCAACTCTATAAAAGATGCTAACAATACTAGTAGTAGGATAACTACACATAGAGCCTCTCCCAGCGTGTACAATGGATTAATTAGTGAAGTCGGTATAATATAGTAGCCTACGGTAAACACTTCTTAAACGCCTCAAATATATCAATACCTTAACGCACATTAGTTTATCAGTGGTGATTGGTTATGAAGGCTATGGTACTATATAAGCCAGGGCCTGTGGAGAATGAACCATTAATTCTTGAAGACAGGGATGTACCGGAGATCGGTAGGGACGAGGTATTATTAGAAATCAAGTGCTGCGGAGTATGCAGGACTGATCTACACATCGTTGAAGGAGAATTAAAACCTATTAAACTCCCAGTAATCCCGGGACACCAAGTAGTTGCAGTTGTTAAAGAAGTTGGAAAAGACGTTGACGATGTATCCGTTGGAGACCGTGTAGGTGTTCCATGGCTCTACTGGGCTTGCGGTAAATGCAAGTATTGCAGGAGGGGCTTAGAAAACCTTTGCGAACACGCATTATTCACCGGGTATAGTGTTGATGGTGGATATGCAGAGTACATGGTTGCTAAGAAGGGATTCGTACACCCACTACCAAAAACCCATGATGACTGTCATGCTGCACCACTCTTATGCGCTGGTGCAGTCGGGTATAGGGCTCTCCGCCTAACAGGCCTCGTCGATCGAGGGGAGGGAGTGCTGGGATTATTCGGTTTCGGAGCATCAGCACACCTAATACTCCAAGCAGCTAAAGCCCTTGGACTAAAAGTCTACGTGTTCACCCACTCCCCATGGAAGATCGAGTACGCATATAAGCTAGGAGCAGACTGGGCCGGTGAAACTAGGAGTAATCCGCCGATGAAACTTGATGCCGCAATAGTATTCGCACCAGTGTCATGGGTCTTCATAGAAGCTTTGAAAAAGCTCGATAAGGGCGGTAGGGTAGTTCTTGGAGAGATATATATGACGCCGATAGAAAAGCTTGATTATAGCCTATTATGGTATGAGCGTGAGGTTAAGACTACTGCAAACGTTACTAGGAGGGATGTAAGGGAGTTCCTAGAGCTAGCGGAGAAGCACTATATAATGCCTGATATAACGATCTACAAATTAGAGGAAGCTAATAAAGCTTTAAGCGATTTAAAACACGGGAAGATTAAGGGGCAGGCAGTACTAAGGATCAAATAGTCTTCTCCCTAGAAAAAGCCTCGAGTACTAGGTATAGATAATAGTTTTTAACCGCTTCACCAACAAGGTATTCTGATAGTATTTTTCTATAAGTCTTGTTGCCTGGATGGTCCACTAGTTTGGATAAATACTCGTAGGTTTTAGCAGGATCCTTCCTCTGAATGCTTAATCCAAGCTTTTCGAATAATATGTTAACAGATAAAGGATCTATACCTGCTTTACCCGCTAGATCCTTTAACCCAACTAATCTATCTCGAGGAATTAATTGTAGTGTTTTAAGATTAATCTTCCCTGCTAATTCATAGAATCGATCAACGTCATCGACTATAATCCTATAGTCTTCATACATTATCTTCTCAATAATACTATTTACTAGATCTAGTGTTTCGCGGGAAGGCTTAATGTAGGGGACTGCTGGTAGGTAGTCGATAACTGCTTTCTCCTCTCCGCCATCATAGTAAGCTATACCTATAATGTTAGCTGAAATACTCGTAGGCTTATCAATAGTTTCTGCGAATATCTTCAACGCTATTAGTTTTTGTGCTGGGCTAGGCTTGGGTATAATGATCTCCTTATCCCCTATGACTAGCCTAAGCTTCTCCCTTAGAAGTATGTAGTCGGTGATCCTCTTCATGTATTGTTTAATTATATTCCAGTCTCCCCCAATAGTGATGTATGTTGAATAGGCTATATCGTCGAGACCTTGGAGAAGGATCTCGTCTAGCTCGTCGGGCTCATATTCTTCTATAATTCTCCTAATACTAGACCAATCGATCATGGTGATTAATGCCGCGCTCTGGGGCTCGTGTAGGTTGAAGTATTTATCTTCGCCAATGCGTACAATATCATACATTATTGTTTCGAATGGTATTCCAAGCTTCCTCCTAAGGATTATCATCAAATATGCGAGGCCTAGTCTTAATAGTTCCGGGTCATCTCTAGGGTCTACATCGTATCTGAAACCATATGTATAGTCTCTATATTCTCCAGCTCCATTCTTTGGTACGACTATAGTAGCCTTATCATAGTATATTATCGATCTGTTCCCAAGCTTTAATAAACGGGGTCTTCTAGATTTTATCCTCCACAAACACCTATTAGGGATCTTCCTGTACTTACCGAAACCATTACTGGGAACATAGACAACACATATTTCCTCACAAGTCAACCTACCGTGGAGGAAGTCATTTATAATATTCGATTCCTCACCCCACTTCATCTTATTATACCGGTACTCTTCTAATACAACTGCTAAAGCATCATCCTTTCTAAATAATTCCCATTTTAACGGCTCCTCGATAACCGCTGTAACCGTGCGGGTATTTCTACCGGTTTTCAGCCTTGTTACAACCGAGTTTTCAGAGTAATCGATACAGCCGGGCTGAAATTTCTCTACTAGGTCGCAGTGCCCTATAGGTTCGAGCTGTACCTCTTCCCCATTCTTTACTAGTATCCTCTTTATACCGTAGGGTGGAGCGAATTCGTAGAAGTTTAGCCTTGTATAGACGTAGTCTAGGAGTTCTTCATTAACTTTATTTCCACGTAGAATACTTGTTTTCTCTAATGCTTCCCTCTCCAGTTTCCCGAGAGTTTTAGGTAGCCATGGAGACTTTAATTTTAATACTGCAGTAAATAAGTGGAGGTAGTGGTTTTCCGGGTTTATAATAGTCTTCTCTAATCCCAGACTAAGCCATTTCTTGAAGACTTCAACCCCCCTACTCAGTAGTTCCCGATCCCACCTTGTATATGGTATTATTAGGGACTCGCTAAACCCTAATTCCTTCCTCCTCCCCTTCCTACCTTCTCGTTGATAATACTCTCTAACATTATCCGGTAAGCCTAGATGTACTACTCTCTTAACAGTACCTATATCAATGCCCTGGGAGAGGGTTTTCGGGGTTACTATTATCTTCAACTCTCCCTTCCTAGCTTTCTCCTCAACAATCTCCCTGTACTTCTTAGATACTAGGTGGTGATGTGTTGCTACTGGTGATTCATCACCCAGGATCGTTTTAAGCTGCCTAGCTGTTTCCTCCGCTGAAGCAATGCTCCTCGTAAATACTAGTGTAACGTCGTTATCCATTGTGTAATAGCTTATTATCTCTGCCATGTTAATAGTTGGAGACGGAGGATCGTATCCGAGGGCTTCTAAGAGTCCTAGAACCCTGTAGATGTTTCGGGTGAAATACTCATAGTCCCTCGATGATTTAACTAGTACTTCCTCCTCAGTCCTCTCAGCTTCTTTCTCGAGAATACACTTGATCATTAACCATATCTTCTTCAAATCCTTCCCGAGAATAATATAGTTCTTATTCGGTATTGAGAAGGGTTTACCATGTATAACTACGTATTCTCTACCAGTAACTTCTTCCAAGTATCTCCCTAGATCATCCGGGTTTTCAAGTGTTGCCGTTAATACTGCGACTTGTAATTGTTTATCCGTTATTATCGATATTATCTTGATCATTGCTAGTAGTAGGGAGAGGCTCCTCGGATCGTAGAAGTCCAGCTCATCAATAACCAGTAGGTCGAGCTTCTGAAGGTATGGGTAGAGTAGTGAGCGTGTAGGTGTTACAGCGGCTTTCTTAAGCTCGTGTAGTAGGTAGGCGGGGTTACTAGCAATTATCCTCGACTCAGCTACTAGTCTGCGGACACCGCTAAATCCTTTAGCTGATACTAGTTTCTCCCTTGTAGGTCCATCTAGTTGGAGGCTACCAATACCGGCTAGGCTACTATACCTGTTGATCCTCTTTACCTGGTCGTTGGCCAGGGCTATTGTAGGATAAATAACTAGTGCCCGGTAGTCTGCTTTAGACTTTATCTTTTCCAGTGTGTGTAGTATCCAGACTTCCGTTTTACCACTACCAGTCCCTGATCTAAGTATTACGTTTTTACCTTCCCTAAGTGCAAGGTATCCTTGATACTGGTGCTTGTAGAGGTGTTTATCTCCCAGGGGATCGCGGCTGAATTCTGGGATTACGTCTTTAAACTTCTTATCGGAATACTCCGGCTCCTCGCCGGGTGTTTCCCAGAATATATAGGTGTACCCGTGTTTTTCCAGTATCCTCTCAGTATCGATAGCTGTATTCAACTATTACCCCATACTTTACTTCTCCATCTTCTCTAATACCTTCTTATACGGTGATTCCAGGAAGAACCCCCTCTTACACCGGGGGCAAATCACTAGTGGGGGTCTCTCCCTATTCTCATGAAGTACTTCATGGTCTGCAACGTATAGTACTGATTCATACATAAATATGAACTCGGATATAGGAGCTTCATACCCGCAGTACGGGCACTTAATAATCCTCTTCTTCCCACTACTACTCATAACCCACCACACTAAAACGGAGATTCTCCCAGTCATGTTATTCTGGTATTTAAGGGCGTATAAGGGTTTTCAATAATTAAGAAAAAAAACTTCATGATGAGGGAGGAGCTAGGAGGTGCTCTATTATTGAGCGAGGCTTCTAAGCGTAAATACGTGTTTAGAATTGAAGACTTGGCTCGCCGGGCTGTAGATGAGTATAACAAGTATCGTAGCCCTGAAGCGCATGCTGAAATCCTCGAGGTAAAAGGTGATATTATTATTGTAAAGTTCACCGGTTCATTCTGTAGAACCTGCGGTATCCGCGACTGGGTCGAGGACTACGCGTATGTATTAGAGGATCTTGGTGTTGAAGCCGAACTCGTCGAATATATTGAGCCCGAGGATGAAGAAAGTGATTATAGGATTGGTGTTTTCCGGGTGAAGAAATGGTTGAAGAATAATAGTATCGGGGTAGACTCTTAGACTACCACTTTCCGTCTTGGATTGGATTTATTGGTTTAGAATAGCTTAATTTATTAATGGTCTAGGGATTGATCGTGGGGGTGGTTTGTATTGGAGGGTTCTGAAAGGATTGTTGAGCATGGTCTTGAGGGTAGGTTTGACTACTTGGAGCATACTGCCGACGTCTACATTGTCGCTTATGGAGGTAATCTCCTCGAGTTATTTAGTAATGCTGGTATCGCATTGTTTGAAACAATGACTGATACTCGTAGGCTTGAACCAAGTGTTTCGCGTAGTATTAGTGTTGATGGCTTCGACCTTGAAAGCCTCCTATACCGTTGGCTTGAGGAGCTTTTAACACTGTATTATAGTGAGGGATTAATGTGTAGGGATGTTGCAGCGGAAGAACTCGTTATTACTAGGAAATGCGGCGGAGAAGGACCCTGCTACTATTTAAAGGGTAGCTGCCAGGGGGAAGTATTTGATCCAGGTAAGCATGAGAGTAGGGTTGAAGTTAAAGCTGTAACTTATCACTTGATGAGGATTATCCGTGGAGAAGATGGGGGTTGGAAGGCTTACTTCGTCCTAGATATTTAGCAGTATTCTAAGCTTACGGCTACACTCCCCGCAGAAAAACCTTGTTTTAACATCAACATCCCAGACTGAATTACTAAAACTCATTACACATTCTTTATCCGGGCAGTGCCCCAGTCCTAGTAGGTGCCCGGTTTCATGTATTATCTCCTTAGCAACCCTTTCAGCATACCTGTTCCAATCCATTCCCTCCCCGTAGAAGGCCGGGCTGAGCCTCTTAGTATATACGCTGGCTACTCCGAGCCCTGGAGCTGCTTCGCCGAAGACGAAGTTTAACCCATTACTATAAGCATCTAGATAGCCTAGCCCGACTACTAGGTATCCTTGAAGCCTAGAACCGAGTATTCCGTGAAGCCACTCGAGGATGCAGGGCGAGTAATACTGTACCCTATCCCATACGAAGCACTTCATCGGTGGGTGCAGGTACTCCGACCAGACATCTACAGAAACAGGTATACCGGCCCTAGTAAAGGATTCCTTAAAAGCATGTATCCAGTAATCCATGTAGTCAGCGATCATGCTCTTAGTATAGGGTACGAGTAAAACCTTAACCATAGGCATTCATCACCCAGACAAGGAATGTTATAGTAGCGAAGAAATAAATACGTATTAGCAGGAAAGTGCCGCCGCGGGGATTTGAACCCCGGACAACCCGGTCTTCAGCTTCGCCGGATCACCCGTGCCAGGAGCCAAGATTTTCT
>WAON01000002.1 GCA_015521265.1 Desulfurococcales archaeon | reverse complement strand
CCATGAAAAGTGCTATCTCCTACTTTCTCCTACGGAATCTACGTTTTCGACCTTCTTTAACTTCACCCTTACTTTTAAGTGTTCTAATTTCCTCGATCACGTTAATACTGCGATAAATTAATCCGACTAGTCTAGACTGAAAACCTATGCTGCGTAGCATTATGTCTTCAAGCCTAGCCGTTATGAGGTCTTTTGATGGAACATATGGGACTATTTTTCCCGGATATACAGGGTAGTATTCCTCCCTCCTAGGATCTCCAACCCTGCTGGCCGAGAAAACGATCCATACTCGTGGTATAACGCCGTACTTAAGAGAATCATCTCTTGGAAGATAGATCCTGGAACTTGTCAACAACCCCGTGATCTCAGAGTTTAGGACCCGGACGTTTTCCCTTCCAAGCCATCCCTCATATGCTTCAAGTATTTGCCCCTCAACATAGGGCAGTCCCTGTCTATAGTATCTTCTAAGGTGTCCGCCGTGTATTATGCTGTAGTCTTCGTGTACGTAGTCAATTATTAATAGGGGCGTGTTAACCACCCCGTTAAGGCTTAGATCATTAGTGGTTCTCCCAATAATTTATTCAGTATAGTCTTTATAAGGAATCTCATCGTTATAACACCCCTAACCTTACCGTTATCATCAACTATTATAACCGCTGGTATTGTTAATGACTGCATCATTCTAACGACGTCCCTAATAGGCTGTTCTCCCTTTACAATCGGGGGATTCCTCTCCATTAAGTCTTCAACGGGTAGATCGATTGATTTCTCAATAGGTATATTGATCTGCTTCATCGTGAAAGCAGCCAGTATACTCCTAGGCTGTGGTTTACGGTAGAATGTGCGGAGGATGTGTTGACCGGTAATATACCCAATAGGTTTACGCTTATTATCCACGACTATTATTATAGTTGGGTGTCCAAGTGCTAAAGACTTTAAAATATTGTATAGTTTTGTCCCCTTCCTAACGGTTATGTATGTTGTTGAAGGAGGCTTGTATTTCTTGATGAAATCCCTCACCTTCATATCTAGAACTCTATCTAGCTCCTCACCCTTCAAAAGATTCTTCCGCATAGTCTTCCTAGTTTCTAAATTATTAACCAATACATTCTTCACCGATCGATCTTTAAGGGGAGTGTTTTACTAAATAATTTGATATTCTCGGCGGGAAATAAGTTATTCGGCTAAATATTGCTCCTAATTATCTCGATCATTTTCTCGACAAGCGCTTCCTTACTGGGTGCTTCGCTTGGAGGCAGATAGTATGCTTTAACCCCAAGCGTTAAAACATGATAGTAGAGCTTCTTATCACCGGTGAAGAATATTGGGTCTTTAGACTGTTTCTTCAATTCCTTGATAAGTTCTGCAACATCATAATCGGTCTCCGCCGGGTGATAGACTATGTTCCCGGCTCTAACAGGTTTATCAATACCCCTCCCAGAAACCACGTGTATCTCTAGCCTTGGAAACTTTTTAGAAAGCACTTCGGGGTAGAATCCTTTATACATTTGATCAAGCACTACTACACGGCGCCTAGGCATAACCGGTGCTTCCGGAGGCTCTATAGGCTCGGAGGCCAGTATTGTTTTGAGTTCATGAGCCTCTTCAGGGCCTAGCCTAGCAATTAAGTCTCCCTTATAGATCTCTCCACCACCGATCTCCGCTATAACCTGTATAGCTTCAGCAAACGACTCATAAACACCCACTAACCTACCCTTAGAGTAAACCATGTATTTAGGCAAAGACTCCACCAACTAATTCAATCTATACACCAAATAATAAATCCCCTACACACCGTATAATAGTTTAAAGAAACAACTCCGAAGAATAAAGTAGTTACTCGGTGTCATCATATGGCTTTACGAGTAGCTGTTATCGGTGCAGGCCCAGCCGGTATGACCGCAGCTTCTCGCGTGAAGAGACTGGTACCAGATGCTTCTGTCACTGTCTTTGAGCAGACTCGATGGGTAAGCTTCGCTTTATGCGGTATACCCTACTATATAGGTGGGTTATTTAGTGATCCAAGCCTTTTCATGCATTACCCACCACACGTATTCACTGAAAAGAGGGGGATTGATCTAAGGCTTAAACACGTAGTTGAAGAAATAGATCCTGGTAGGAGAATTGTAAAGTACTCGGGGCCTAGCGGGGAGGGCTACTTAGAATACGATTACCTAGTGCTAGCAACTGGTGCTAAGGGGGTAATACCGCCAGTACCGGGAACAGATCTCCGTGGAGTATACACGCTTCGCCATATAGATGATGCATTAATCGTGCGGAGAGTGATCGAGGAGAAGAAGCCTAGGAAAATAGTAATAGTAGGGCTGGGGTATACGGGATTAGAGCTAGCGGACAACCTCAAACATAGGGGATTCGATGTATTCTTATTCGGCCTAGAAGACTATCCTCTGCAAAGAGTCCTAGACTCGGATATGGGCTCTATACTCCTGGGAAGATTGCTAGAAATGGGATTCAACATTGGAACTAGGGAAGCATTAATAGAGATTAAATCGTGGAATGATCGTCTACGTGTTGAGACAGATAAGAGAAGTATTGATGCAGACATGGTGATCCTTGCAACCGGGATAAAGCCCAACACGGATCTAGTGGTTCAAGCAGGCTTGAAAATAGGTGAGACTGGGGCTATATGGGTTGATGAGTATCTTAGAACAAGTGATCCAAACATCTTTTCCGCTGGAGACAACACGGAGACCTGGAACATAGTATCAGGTAAAAGAGTCTGGTCCCCATTCGCACAAGTAGCGAATAAAATGGGATATGTTGCTGGTTCAAACATTGCAGGTAGGAACATAAAGTTTCCGGGAGTCGCTGGGACAAGTGTTCTCGGCGTAAAAGACTTGATCGTATCGAGTACTGGTATTCGGGAACAGGATGCTAGGAAGCATGGATTTACACCGATAAGTGCAAGGATTGAAGCATCGACGAAGCCGAAGTATATGCCTAATGGTGGAAAAGTTGTATTAAAAATCGTAGCTGATAAAAACTCCGGGAGAATAATTGGGGCACAAGCTATTGGCGGAATAGATGATTACTGGAGAGTAAACGTTGTAGCAGGGCTACTACAGTTAAAAGCCAAGATACAAGACCTCTTCTTCACAGATATAGGATACTCACCACTAGTCAACAGTGTATGGGATGCATTAATCATAGCTGCTAGAATACTTATGAGGTACTATCCATGAAGAGCATTGATAGCGAAACAATACTTGTATCTTCAAACAAGTACATAATACTATCATACAAACCATTCATGAAGGCGGAAGCAATACTCATACACAAAGGAAAAATACTAACATACGGCTCCAGAGAAACACTGAAAAAGATCAATAATATCATGGGAGGGGAGGAAATAAAATACGAACACCCAATACTACCAGGCTTCATCGATGCACACCTACACATAGACGGTCTAGGAGTACAACTCAAATCAATTGATCTAAGAAAAACTAGGAGCATCAAAGAAATAGGAGAAAAACTCATAAACAACAAGACATCCCTAGGAGAATGGATTATAGGGAGAGGATTCGACCACAACCTATTCCCAGGCAAAGAACCGCCGACCCGTGCAGATCTAGATCGGTACATTGGGGATAAACCCGTACTAGTAATACATAGATCAGGCCATATGGGAGTAGTCAACACTAAAGGCTTGGAATCCGTCATGGGTAATCCTGAGATCGTTGGAGCAAACACTATAGATTACGATCGAGGAATACTATACGAAGACGCCTTGATGAAAACATATGAATACATTAAATCAACAATACCAGCACTCGAATACATCGATATATACCGGGGAGCAATACAGCACCTTCTAAAACATGGAGTAACATCAGCAAGCGTAGCAGGCTGTACGGGTAAGTGCCTAAAGGGGTTGAGGATACTCGAGAGAACTGGTGAGTTGAATATAAGGCTACACATATACTTCTACCATAATACAACACCACTCGAACACGTAGTGCGGGAAGCAATCAGCAGTCTACGGATAAACAGCCTCATCCGGATCAACGGGTTAAAGCTCTTCATAGACGGAGCCCTCGGCACTAGGACTGCCCTACTAAGCAAGCCCTACAGCGATGATCCCGGTAATCGTGGAAGGCAGCTAGTGGAAACCGGGGAGTTTACAGGGATCATTGAAAAAGCAAACAAATACGGACTACAACTAGCAGTCCATGCAATAGGGGATGCAGCCCTCGACATAGTTCTAGACGCTTACTCGAAGACGTGGAATAGCACCGTCAAATTTAGACATAGGATTGAGCATGCTTCGCTGATTAGAGAAGACCAGATGGGCTTGATCGATGAGCTTAAACCAGTAGTGGTTGTACAGCCCCACTTTATAATTACTGATAAATGGATCGTTGATCGATTAGGGCGTGAGAGAGCCCGATGGGTTTATCCATTCAAGACATTATACAGTAAAACCTATACCGCTTTCTCAACAGATGCACCAGTTGAACCGGTTAATCCATGGGAAACAGTTTATGCAGCTATAACTAGAGGGGTATATGAGGGATTAGTAATAGGCGAGTTAACGAAGAATGAATCAATGGATCTAGTCTCAGCCCTAGACGCATATACGAGGGGTTCTGCATATGCATTATTCAACAGCGAGATAGGCTGCCTCCTCCCAGGCTGTTATGCGGATTATATCGTTGTAGACAAGGATCCCTTCAAGATAGATCCGCGGATGCTACCTAGCATACGCTGTCTAGAGACTGTATTAGGGGGTGTAAGGGTATATAGTATACTGGAAGGGTGAGCCGGGATATGGCTGTTATCAAGCCTGACGACGTGTTGAGGAGGAAGAAAGAGCTTGTAGAGAAGATTCTACGAGACCTAAGCCCCGGAGTCCGGGATGAAGCTAGGAGGATCCTGCTGGAGCAGGATATGTCTGTTTTAACGGATAAGCGTAAAGTATTGGAATTATTGAAGCGTAGGGGTTTAATCATATAGTTTTCTTCCCTACCCTATCGTCTTCTCCTCTATCACCGCGTTATTCTTGGCTGCGTATTCTTTTATCTTCGCTTCAACTTTTTCAATCATCTCTTTAAGCCTATCCCGTGTCTTAGCCTCCATGTATAGCCTTATCTTCGGCTCCGTACCGCTTTTCCTCACAAGTATCCATGATTCATCACTATACTCGTAGCGGTATCCATCGATCGTTAAAACTCTCTGAGGCTCTCCCAGTAAATGTTTTAATTCCTCAACTAACCCCCTGTAGATCTTATCTCTTGCTTCTACTGGTTTAAACTTATAACTCCTCCTATCCCACGGGTAATCCGGTATACCGTATTCATTGAGGATTTTTACTAGTGGTTTACCCTCCTCTAGAACTGTTTTAGTGAGTATGGCTACCTGCCATATACCGTCCACCCATGGTCCCCACCTAGGATCAATTAGTTTCCAAGGCTCGGCTGCTAGTATAATATTCTTCCTGCCCAGCTGTTTTACCCTCTCATGCGTTTTACCAAGTATGTATCTCTCCAGTGTTCCACCCATTCTCTCTACTATTTCATCAACCACCCTTCCCGTATCAATGCTTACTATTACG
>WAON01000001.1 GCA_015521265.1 Desulfurococcales archaeon | reverse complement strand
CCCTTTGACCAGGCTCGGGCACCCCCGCGTTTATCGGGGTTTGGGTTTTTCGTTATTCTATTTGATGTTCTTGTTGGGGTTTTATTCTTTATCCACTATTTCTTCTTGTATTAGTTCTTGATATGTGTAGTTTAGCGGGTTTTCATTGATCTCTTCTGCTTTCATCGCTGCTTTCTCGGCTAGTTTTTCGGGTATAATGTTCTTGGAAGTGTATTCTTCTAGTTCTTCCCTGTCGATTATCCTTGAAGAACCGGTTGGTTCTACGACTACATCGATTAGTAGGTCGTGGTACTTTATGATTCCCGGCAGTATTTCCGGTGGTGTGTTTATGTTTATGTATGATCCTAGCCATTCCTTTCCTCGATAGTAGTTATGACTGATCCAGTAATCGTTTAATGAGACAACCAATAAGTCCTCGTCACCGGGCTTCTTCTCGAGGCCCAGCCCATCATATACTCCGGGCTTCTTGAAAACCCTTTCAATAACGAGTAAGCCCCGTTCATTAAGGAACTTCTTGAAAATACCTGGCGTTAACTGGGTTCTCTCACCATTTGGGAGTATATGGGTAATCCTCACCACTGGGTAATTAATCATTTTCTCAACGACATAGTCCCATAGCGCTCCCCTCAATAGCTCGCTATTATTAATCCTCGGCAACAGCTTCTCAGCGAAATCAACTACTTCACTATACGGACCACCTATACTCTTAAAACTATGATGTCCAATAATCGTTGGTGCAACTAGGGATCTATAATGATCAAGCCTGTACTTAGCAGTACTCGTAAGACCAATTAAACCTATAAACTCACCATCATACAGTGTTGCCGGTTCACTAGCATTCCTAGCTTTACCCACGAGTTCTACGAGGATCTCCCTAAGCTTATCAATTTCCGAAACAATCTCATCATCCCCAGCATACTTACTACTACTCCTCAAATGGGCTCCAAGACCCGATCCTATGAGCTTGGATGCTACGAGAGCTACTAAGTAATCCCTCTTCTCCCGATCTCTTATATGCTCTGAAACTGTTAAACGGGTAGAGCCATGTATCAATGAAACATACTCGCCGACAACCCGGACTTCCCGGGATAAACGAATTGTTTCACCGGGTTTAAGCGCTGGGTGAACAACGCTAACAAGGACGAGCCGGCCCGGGTCTAAACCAGTACATCTAGGCAATATCCCCCTATAACCACCCGGTAACTCTATAATACATGAACCATTACTATGAACCTCGACAACCCTGCCCACATGAACACTGTAAAGACCTATTGGGGATACCCATGAGAAAACCTCCCCCAATTCATCGACTAGGACATTAAATACTTTATCTCCACACCCGTAAAAACCAAGTACTAAGAGCTCGTCTTCACCCGAGTCTTTAACGGTTACATCAGCAGGCGAAGGATCAAACTCGACTCCAAGCCTCTCCTGGATAATCCTACTAGCCTGTACGATCCTGAAACCCTTATCCAGTAATAGTTTAGAGACTGCAGTTGCAGTAATACCCCTAACCCGAACCCTAACCTTATCCCCCGTCAACCCTCTACAAAACCCTTCCCATAATTACTGGTAATGGTTAATCTCTAACGGTCTCGAGTATCGCGATTATCTGCCAGATCTTGGTCCTGGTATTAATAGGCATGTTGGGATCCTGACTAATACTATCAAGTATACTGATAGCATTAGCCGCTCTAACACCAGGTGACAGCTTCTCATTCCTCAACTGGTTCAATGCTTCCGTAGCAGCTCTACGAATATTCCTGGGAACACCTGTATCATTAATAATAGACATAAGCATGAACATAGCATTCCTAAGCTTAGTTTCATTATCTATTGGAAGCATAGCCATTACTAGTCACCCACTCACTATATTAAGCGTTAACCATTACCTAATTCAATAAATACCGGGTATATGAATCTATGCATGAACCGGTAATTGTGGAGGTGGTTTTATTTGTCTAGAAGGAGGGTTGATCCCGTTAAGAAGATGGCTGAATTGTTGAAACTTGGAGCTGTTATGCTTGCTGAAACCTGCCCTGTTGAAGGCTGCAACCTACCATTATTCAAACTACCGAGCGGTGAAATAATATGCCCAGTACACGGAAAAATCCACGTAGTAAAAACAGATGAAGAAGCAAGGGAAGTCAGGAAGAAAGTAGTACTAACAGATATACTAGACAGGCTGGAGA